>CAIXLU010000346.1 GCA_903920315.1 uncultured Oscillochloris sp. | reverse complement strand
CGCGGTGCAGGCGCAGGGCCATCGGCAACGCCAGGGCGGCGTAGGTCAGCAACTCACGACTACTAGAGTGATGGATGTTGCGGTTCGCCACCGGCAGCTTGATCAGGCGCACCCGCTCGTCCCACTGCTCACGCTCGGCCCGCCACCCCAGCGCCGACGTGACCAGATCCACCTCCAGATCCGGCACATTGGACAACCGGGAGAGAATAGCGCGGTTCACCGTGCCGGTGCCGCCGCCCAGGGGCGGGAACTCGTTATTGAGCATGAGGATATGCATAGAATATACCTACATCTACCCCGGTCTGTTTGTGCTACAGCGTACCTACAATCTGGACATTCGCCGCACGATCCGATATCCAAGACTGATCGCCGGTGCCTCAACCACAGCATAGCTCACGGCGGCGACGAGGAATACTAGAGGAAATCCCCATCCGTGGGTGTAGCGCAGCGAGATGCTGTGTAGTAGATAGATGGAGTAGCTTACCTGGCCACACCACACCAGAGCGGATGGCTGAAATGATCCGCGTGTGGCGTAGATCGCCAGGAATATGCTGATACTGATAAGCCACCCCAGAATAAACTCGGTTGGTGCGGGCCAAGTACAGAGGTAGATGGCGAGAATTGCCAGACATCCGACCAGCACGCGCATACTGTACTGGCGCTGCTCAAAGCGGTAGAGCAGTGTCCCCAGCACACATATCGGCAGGTACACGAGCATATTCGCCAACGTGAGGTCAACCATGCGCAGAGCAACCAGCACAACGACCGACGCCAGAAACACCTCGAAGGTTCGGGAGAGCAGCCGCGCCGCCTTCAGCGCACTCATAAGCATGTAGAACGTGATCTCAACCGTCAGCGACCAAAAAATCGCACTGGCATGCTCCACCCCAAAGTAAGACTGGAGCATAGTCATATTTGCGGCGATAGTGCGCAGGCTCGTAGCACTGCTCATCCCGAGGGAGAGAAAGAGCGCGATACTCAGCCAGTACAGCGGAAAGAGTCGGAAGAATCGACGCACCCAGAAGCCGCGCAGCGAGAGTGACTCGAGGCTGATCGGGATTACATAGCCACTACAGACGAAGAAGAGTACCACACCGGCGTTACCCACCTGGATGAAGTCGGCGTAGCCGCGCCAGAAGTAGTCGGTCGTGTGGGACACCAAGACGATCAGAACCGCCAACCCTCGGGTCGCATCAAGCCACTGTAATCGACTACTCATGTGTAGAGATGCTCCCTATTACGGTGGGTCATGCCGGATATTCTACTCCCTCCCCCACACCTTCCGTACCACATACAGCGGCCTGCCCTTCACCTCCTCAAAGATCCGGCCTACATATTCGCCAATCACGCCGATGGTGATCATCTGGATGCCGGAGAGGAAGAAGATCGCGACGACGAGGGTGGCAAAGCCGGGGGGTGAGAGGCCCACGGTGAGCTTTTGGATGGTGTAGAAGATTGCGATTACGATGGATAGGAACGAGACGCCCAGGCCCGCCAGCGAGATCAGGCGCAGGGGTATGTAGCTGAACGAGATGAGTCCGTCCAGGGCGAGGTAGATGAGCCGGGTGAGGGTGTACTTGGGCCGACCGGCGTAGCGGGCATGGCGCTCGTAGGCCAGGCCGATCTGATCCAGGCCGACCCAACTGCGGATACCGCGCACAAAACGGTTGCGCTCAGGCATGGCGTTGAGCAAATTGACCACGCGCCGATCCATAATGCAGAAGTCGCCGGCGTCGAGCGGGATATCAATGCTGGCCACACGCTTGAGTGTGCGGTAGAAGAGGTTGTAGGCCGCCCGCTTGATCGGCCCCTCCTTGCGCTGCTCACGAATGGCATAGACAACATCATGGCCCTCTCGCCATTTGGTGATAAACTCAGGCAGCACCTCCGGCGGATCCTGGAGGTCACCGTCCATGATGATCACCGCCCGGCCACGGGTGTGGTCGAGCCCGGCACTAATGGCGATCTGGTGGCCAAAGTTACGGGCGAGATCAATCGCAACCACCCGAGGGTCGTCTGTGGCAAGTTGCTGGAGCATGGGCAGGGTGCGGTCGCGGCTACCGTCGTTGACAAAGATAATTTCATAGCTGATACCCAGAGGATCGAGGGCGTCCCGGAGTCGGGCGTAGAGCGTGGGCAGGTTCTCTTCCTCATTGTAGGCCGGGATGACCACCGAAAGCTCGGTGGGTATGGATTGAGGGAGCAGCGAGCTCAGTGCGGGGGCATCCATCATCTGGGCGAGAGCCTGACAGAAGCGCAGGGCGGCGTGCGGATCGTCGGTGGGGATGCCGGTGAAGGCACTTGCTAGCTCTGGTTGCTCGGGGGCCGCACAACGCATCGGGATGATCTTTCTAAGCCGGGGCGGAATGAATTGCAGATTGCAGATTGCAGATTGCAGATTGGTGCCATGCGCTGTTCGTAGTTGGCGCTTCAGCGCCAAGCGGCTGAATCCGCTACTACGAACAGACATCCATGCGATTCGCGCACCACACCTGATGGAAATGGCCGCTGATGCCCGACTATCGGCTATCGGCTATCGGCTATCGGCTATCGGCAACCTTGCGCTATTGCCATTATAGAGATCAGCAGCGACCGTGCAATAGCCAGATCGTCCCGGTAGGCAAAGACACACAACAAGAAGACGATAAAACAGGAGCAACGAATGAACTGCTGGCACTGCGAGCGACCAGCCCACGGCGCGTGTATCTTCTGTGGGCGGGCGGTCTGCCGCGAACACGCCCAGGAGATGCCGCATATTGTGGCCCTCTACCACGATCAGAAGGGCGGACAGAAGGCTGTTGTTACCGCTAAAGCGCTGTTCTGTGGGGTCTGTGACCCGCGTGAGGATCCGGTGGAGATGCCGGAATTGCGCTGATGGGTGCGGGTCTCAGCCTTCACCCTCGATCTTGTGGACGGTGCTGGGCTTGCGGCGGGGGGATGGCGGTGTGGGAGCGGCGAGGAGTGTGGCGAGGGCTGCGTCAATAGAGGCGCGCTCCTCGGCGTAGCTGCGGGCGAAGGCGTCAATCTGTAGGCTGTGGCGCTGGCGCAGGGCCATGGGCGCAATCCGACGAATATCCTCTTCACTCACCAGATTGCGGAAGTCGGCGGCGGCGCGGGCGCGGGCCGCTTCTAACAAGGCCGATTCAGCGCGCTGCGAGGGAACCTGGAGCGCCTGTACCAAATTCATCGTCAGTTCCTCAAGCCGTGGCGGCGTCTCGACGTGCGGCAAGATCTCGCGGGCCGCCTCCACCTCCTCGGCCAGGGCGGCGGTCTGCGCAGCGTAGGCGGTGCGGAAGGCAGACGGATCGGCGCGGAAATCACGCGAGCGGCGGTAGGCATCCAGCCGCCCACGTGGATCTTCCAGCGGCGCAACCCAGACCCGCAGGCCGAATCGGTCGAGGATCTGCGGGCGCAACTCGCCCTCCTGCGGGTTCATCGAGCCGATCAGGACGAATTGGCTGGGGAAGAGCCGGGTCATCGGGCCACGGCGCACGAGGGTGCGGCCCTGGGCGGCAGCGTCGAGAATGGCCTCCACAACTACCGGGTCGAGCAGGTTAATCTCATCAACATAGAGGACGTTGCGGTGGGCGTGGAAGAGGATGCCCTCTTCCAGCAGGACGCGCTGCTGCTCAATGGCGACACGCTGATTGATCCCGCCGACCACATCCTCTAGGCGGGCGTTGAGCGGCAGTTCCACCAGGCGCATGGGTTCGTGGGCCGTATGGGCGTGGCCCTCGGCATCCTCCCACGCACGCTCAACCTTGGGCATGAGGTCAAGCAACCCGCGCACCGCCGTGGTCTTGCCGACGCCATACGGGCCAGAGATCAGCACGCCCCCGATCTGCGGGTTAATCAACCCGAGGATCAGGGCCATCTTCAGCTCGGGCTGGCCAACCAGAGCAAGCAGTGGGAAGGGAAGGACGTCGTCCATCATAGATTGTAGAGTGTAGATTGCAGATTGCAGATTGGCACAATCTGCAATCTACAATCTACAATCTGCAATTAATTCAGGTTGCTGAGGCCGGGTGCGGGCGGCAGAATTGACAGTTCATCAAGCAGTTCGCTGGCGAGATCGCGCAGGCGTGCGCTTAGTTCGGTCTCTAGCCAGCGCTGCTTCAGCTCATCGGGTACCTGGAGCCGCTCGGCGAGCTGGTAGCCCATCGCCTCCGGCTCTGTGGAGAGATCTTCAACCTCGATGGGAGTGCCGGATGCAACCGAGATAGCCTGCCAGTAGCGTCCATAGACCGTGCGCAGCGCGTGGGCGGCGGCATCCACCTGCGGGCCACCCTCTTCAGGCAAATCAACCACGGCGGCAATAATGTAGGGCACGCGCTGGAGGATACGGCGGATGCTGAAGCGGCGCAGGCCGGTGGCGGTGAGCAGGTAGCGCCCGTCATCCAGGCGCACATTGGCGCTGATCTCGGCGACCGTGCCGATATTGGCGGTCTCGGCCAGACGTGAGGCTGGTCGTTCCTCGCCCACCTCATCGCCGGAGCGCAGGTAGACCACGCCGAAAGGACGATTCTGCTCAAGGCACTGGCTGATCATTGTGCGGTAGCGTTCCTCGAAGATATGCAGATTCAGCGTTGCGCCGGGGAAGAGAACCGTCGCGAGGGGGAAGAGCGGCAGTTGCTGGTTCATAAAATTCCTTCCGCTATTCCTCGTGCCATATGCATGTCAGCACCGTTGCTTCAGCCGGGCCGAGGTGCATATCAATGGTGAAGTCAATTTCGGGACTGGTGAAGAGTTGAAGTGCGGTGGCGTAGTCGAAGGTGCAGGGTATGCCCTCAAGCATGAGAATAACATGGCCAATGCGCAGTTCCAGCAATTCAGGGCGCAACTCGACCTCGCTGGAGCCAATTGCGACCAGCAGCGCGCCCCAGTCGGGCAGATTACGGATGCAGGCCGAGCGCACGGCACTTGAGCGGGCCACCATATCGCAGACCTTGCGGGCACATTCCTTGTTCGGGGCACCGCGTACCGTCACCTCAATAATTTTACCCCCGGTTGAGGCATCGCGCACGATCTGCTGCGAGAGTTCGTAGCAGAGTTGGTCAAGAGCGTCCTGCCAGGCTGCGAACTCGCGTGAGGCGGCATCGGTGATCATCGGGCCATCGGCGGCACCGTTGGCCAACACCATCACCGTATCATTCGGGCTACAGTCACCGTCGAGGTTAAGTCGGTTGAACGAGCGGGTTACGGCGTGGTTTAGCGACTGCGCCAGCAGGCGCTGGTCAATCGCCAGATCGGTGGTCATCAGGCAGAGGATGGTGGCCATGCGCGGGTGGATCATGCGCGTGCCCTTAGCCATACCCGCCAGCGTCACCCGATGGCTCTCGCCAAGCTGGACACGGTAGACCCGCTCCTTGGGCTTGCTGTCGGTGGTGAGGATGGCCACCGCCGCTCGCCGCCCACCGCCGCTATCAAGTTCGCTCACCGCACGGCGGATGCCGTCGCGGATCTTGGGCATGGGCAGCGGTACGCCGATAATACCCGTGGACATCAGCATCACCGCATCGCGCTGGATCTCCAGTTCATCCGCCACTTGCTTGGCGCATTCCACCGCATCAGTCAGGCCAGATTGGCCGGTGCCAGCGTTGGCGTGACCCGAGTTGATCATCACCGCACGGATGGCCTCGCGGTTGCGCGAGAGGATGGCCTGGCTCAGAAAGACTGGCGCGGCGCGGGTGACGCTGGTGGTGAACATGGCAGCAACCTTACACGGCTGCAGCGAGTAGATCATTGCCAGATCACGGGCCTTACTACCGTCCTTCAAGCCACACGAGACACCGGTAGCGCGGAAACCATGCGGGCTAGAGATATGGCCGTCCTCGAAGATGGTGTAGCTCATGAAGATTGTAGATTTTGGATTTTGGATTTTGGATTTTGGATTGCAGTTTGTAGATCACCGCAGGCAATCTGCAATCTGTAATCTGCAATCCAAAATCTACAATCCAAAATTACCAGACGCGGCATACGAACCCTTTAAGGTACTCGCTCTCCGGGAAGGTCAGCAGGATGGGGTGGTCGGGCGATTGGCCGAGCCGCTCGATGATCTGCACGTCGCGCCCGGCATCTACCGAGGCACCAAAGACAATTTTCTGGAACAGGTCGGGCGAGATCTGGCCAGAGCAACTAAAGGTGGCAAGGACACCGCCGGGGTTGAGCAGTTGCATCGCCAGCCAGTTAATGTCCTTATAGCCACGGGCGGCATGGTTGACCTGAGCCTGGGTATTGGCAAACTTGGGCGGGTCAAGGATAATCACATCGAAGCGGCGACCCTCGGCGCGGTAGCCGCGCAGCACCTTAAAAACGTTGCCCTCAACATAGTCGGCGGGCGTAGCGATGTCGTTAAGGGCCAGATTCTGGCGGGCCAGATCGAGGGCCGGGAGGCTGGTGTCAATCAGGGTGAGGCTGGCGGCACCGGCGCGGGCGGCGTAGGCCGAAAATCCGCCGCTGTAAGCGAAGCAGTCGAGGACGTGTGCGCCCTGGCAGTAGGCGGCCACACGCACCCGGTTGTGCGACTGATCAAGATAGAAGCCCGTCTTCTGGCCGGTGCGTAGGTCGGCGAGCAGGCGCGGTGGCACGACGGAGGTACCGACAGCAATAGCAGGGAGCAGAGCGATCTGGTCGGGCGGCTCCGCTCCCCAGAGCAGACCACCGCACGGGGGCAGGCCCTCTTTCTCGCGCATGTCGTTATCGCTACGCTCAAAGATGCTGCGCGGGGCAAGCAGATCAACCAGAGCGCGCAGCACTTCCGCCCGGCGCGCCTCCATACCCTGGGTAAGAATCTGGATCACCAGATAGACACCGTAGCGGTCAACAATCAGACCGGGCAAGCCATCGGCCTCGCTGAAGACGAGACGGCATGCGCCATCCTCACCATTGGCCAGACCAGCGCGCCCCGAAACCGCACGGGCGATCCGCTCGCGCAGCCACTCCTCATCAAGCACCTGGTTCGGGTCCCAGGCGCAGAGGCGGGCGCGGATCTGCGATGTGCTGCTCCACAGACCACGGGCGAGCCAGTCGCCGGTGGGCGCGAGGATATCCACCGCCTCGCCGTCGGCTGGCTCGCCGTGTACGGCATCAATCGCCCCTGAGAAAACCCAGGGGTGACGCTGGATGACAGGACGCTCGCGACCGGGGCGCAGGGTAATTGTTGCCATAAGCTATTCTACTAGGGCTGATGGAGGGACACTGTAACACAGCGCGGTAGTGGGGTCAAGCCATAGAGCTACGTCAAAGTCACCCAGCGTCGCCGCCGCCGTGGGGCTGAAGCCCCCGACTACGGTTACGACGCCCGCCTTTGCGGGCTTCGGACAGCCCGCGAAGGCGGGCGTCGCAGACCAGAGCCGAGGGCTTCAGCCCCACGGCGGGCGACTTGCTATGCCCCTCATGGCAGCCGCACATCGTCGTCTTCTAGAATAACGAGTCCATCGCGGGACAGACCGGCTACCAGATCGCGCAGCCATGCGGCGTCGGACTCACAATAGTCGGCCTTCACCAGAGGGCCAAGGCGGGCCAGGGGCAGACGATTATGCTCGCGCAGAGCATCAATAATCTTGCCGCGATACCAGCGCCGCGAACCGAGGTAGGGTTCTTCCTTGCGCTCGGCCACGCGCCGGACGGGGCGGGGAGTGGGCGCACCGACAGCGCGCTCAGTGCCGACATCCTCGCCCATCGCCAGCAGTGCCACCTCATCGGCGGCGGCCCGTGCGGCGTAGGCCCGACAGTACAGGCTGATCGGACAGCGCCGACAGGCCGGGGCAGATGCTGTGCAGATCAGCGCGCCCAGTTCCATAATCGCCTGGTTCCATGCCCATCCCTGGCCAGGGGGGACGAGTGCTGCACCGAGGGCCAGCAGCACACGATCATGTGGTGGCGGCTCCGTATCGTCGGGGCCGACCAAGGTACGCCGCAGCACCCGGCGGATGTTCGTGTCCATAAACGCCACATCCTGCTCGAAGGCAAAGCAGGCAACCGCCCCCGCCGTGTACGGGCCGATCCCCGGCAAATTCTGGAGTGCCTGTGCCGTAGGCGGAAACAGGCCGCCGTACGAGTCGCGCACGGCGCGCACGGCGCGCTGGAGGTTTACGGCGCGGCGGTTGTAGCCCAGCCCAGCCCAGATTCGGATCACCTCTGCAGTCGGCGCAGCGGCCAGAGACTCCAGAGTTGGGAAGGCTTCAAGGAAATCGTGATACTTCGGAATCACCCGATCCACCGGGGTTTGCTGGAGCATAATCTCAGAAACCAGGATGTGGTAGGGGTTGCGGGTATGCCGCCAGGGGAGGTCGCGGGCATTGGCTGCGAACCAGGCGAGCAGGGGGACAGGGGGCAGGCGGCAGGCGGCAGGAGGCAGGGCGAAGGCGGCAGGAGGCAGGGGGCAGGCGGCAGGGGACGGGGGGGCGGCAGGGGACGGGGGGGTGGCAGGGGACGGGTGTTTAGTCTCTTCAATCATAATAAGCATCCCTACTTTTCATCCCCTGCCTCCCGCCTTAATCCCAATACTTTTCGAATAAGGAGTCTGCCGCCGCTCAGCCCTCACCCCCCAGCCATGAGTCATCCCGAAATTTAACAAAGGGTCGCAAACCGAGACCTCCCGCAGTACCATGGGATAGGAATACCCCCAGTTACTGCAGGAGGTCTCTATGAAGCATGATGCCAAAACACCTGCGGGGCCGCAAGCGGATCTCG
>CAIXLU010000345.1 GCA_903920315.1 uncultured Oscillochloris sp. | reverse complement strand
GCAGGGTGGTCGAGGATGGCGTCAACCACCGCCTTACCGCCGTTCACGAGCTGGATAACGCCGTTGGGCAAGCCGATCTGGGCAATTAGGGCGAAGAGTTTCTGGCTGCTCAGCGGCACCTTCTCGGAGGGCTTGAGGATGAAGCAGTTGCCACAGGCAATAGCGTAGGGCATATACCAGAGCGGGATCATAAAGGGGAAGTTGAAGGGCGTGATCGCGGCGACCACACCGACCGGCTGACGAAACATATGCTCGTCAATGCCACGGGCGATGTCTTCGTTGTTGTAGCCCTGCATAAGCGAGGGAATACCAGCAGCCACCTCTAGATTCTCGATGCCACGCTGGATCTCGGCCCGGGACTCGCCAAGGGTTTTGCCACATTCCTCGGTGATCGTGCGGGCCAAATCGTCCATGTTAGCTTCAATCAGCGCCTTGAGCCGAAAGAGCGGCTGGATACGCTCGCCGGCGGGGGTTGCACGCCAACTCGGGAAGGCGGAGAGAGCGGACTCAGCGGCGCGGGCCAACTCGGCGGCGGGACTGAGCGGCACCTCGGCTAGGGTCTGGGCGGTGGCCGGGTTGATCACCGGCAGAACATCGGCGTCGGCCTTCTGCCATTCGCCGTTGATATAGTTCGCTAGTCGCGGGACTGTGGTCATTGTTGGGTACTCATTTTCTTAAAAGAACTGCCGAGGGTGCTGCACCTGAAACCTGAAACCTCACACCTGAAACCTTGTCTTGATCACAAATATTCGGTGTAAGCCCTCGTGATTCCGCCTCGTTGTGTGATGCTCCTTCTGCCAGATAGTGATATGGATAGTATTGTAGCACCTTTGTTTAATTTGCCCTTCTCTGCTAAAAAGGCAGTAGGGCTATGTCAAAAATGCATTTCCTGGAACCGCAACAGATTGCTTTGATACTGATTGTGATGCCTGGCTCACCCGGTGCGGCCCAGTTTCCGGTAGGGCCGTGATACATACACTCCTCTAATACCAATTCGACGCTTATCTAACATTCCCCTCCTATACTGTGGCTATACCCGTAAGGGAATGTGGCTGCAAGGATAGACGACATAGACAGGATAAGGAGGAGAGCATATGGCAACGATCACTCGTTGGGAACCGTTTCAAGACGCGATAAGCCTGCGCGATGCGGTGAGTCTGCTCTTCGAGGAGAGCTTGGTTCCAGGCATCCCGGTGGCGCAGAGCGGTCGTGACTTCGTCCCCGCCCTCAATTTGAGCGAGACTCCTGAATCTTATCTCGTGGAGGTGACCGTTCCGGGGATGAAGGCCGAGGACGTAAAGCTAACCTTCGAGAACGGCATGTTAACCATCGCTGGTGAGGTGAAGCACGATGACGAGAAGAAGGAGCGCAATTATCACCGAATGGAGCGCCGCTACGGTCGCTTCAGCCGCACCATCACTTTCCCCACGATTGTAAAGGGCGACGCGATTGAGGCTAAACTGGAACACGGAATTCTGCATCTGATTGTGCCAAAGGCCGAGGAGGTCAAGCCTCGCCAGATCGTCATTCGTGTAGACTAGGGACAAATCATAAGGGGGACGATGGCTGTGCCATCGTCCCCCTTATGTGATCGACGCGCCGAAGAAGATGTACGCCGTCCCGCTTTGCTTGGCGCGATACATCGCCTCGTCGGCAGATTCGATCAGCCCATCAACGATGTACCCGTCGCGTGGGCACATACTGATGCCGATGCTGGCACTGATCTCCCATGGTTTGTCGTCAAAAATAATCGGTTCGGCGATGGCGGTGGTCACCATCTCAGCAACACGGGTGCACGTCTCAATATTTGAGACCTGATCAAGGACGATCACAAACTCATCGCCGCCTAGCCGGGCTACCAGATCCGATTTACGCACACTCTTGAGCATACGCTGCGCAGTCGTCTGAAGGACGACATCCCCGCTACTGTGGCCAAGCGTATCGTTGATCTGCTTAAAGCGGTTCAGATCAATCATCATCACGGCCAGCATCCCACCTTCGCGTCGGCAGCGGGCAACCGCATGAGAGAGGCGACCGTGGAAGTGATCGCGGTTCGGCAGTCCGGTCAGGGCATCGTGGGTCGCCCGGAAGAAGAGCTGATCCTCGGCCTGCTTCTGGAGCGTGATGTCCATGATGACACTGACATAGTGAGTGATTTGACCCACACTGTTGCGCACCGCATTGATCGTCAGCCGCTGAAGGTAGATTTCGCCCGCCTTGCGGCGGTTCCATATCTCACCCTGCCAGTACCCGTCAGAGATCAGACTCTCCCACATGGATTGGTAGAAGAGTGGGTCGTGATGCCCTGACTGGAGGATGCGCGGGTTGTTCCCAATCAAATCCGACTCCCCGTAGCCGGTGATATGCGTTACCGCCGGGTTGATGTCCACAATCCGCGCATCAACATCGGTGATCAGAATGCCCTCCGAGATTGAGTTGAAGACAGCAACATGCAGGCGTGCCTCTGTCGCACTACGATGACGCTCGATCGCGTAGCGGATCGCCCGTGAGAGCAGCGATGTCGTCACCTCACCCTTGATCAGATAATCCTGCGCCCCCGCCCGCACCGCGCTAAGAGCCAGATCTTCATCATTCATCCCCGTCAGCACAATCACCGGGGCAGCCGATGCGGTGCTGATCCGCACGACCGTATCCAGGCCATAACTATCGGGTAACGAGAGGTCGAGCAAAATAGCGGCAAAATTGCTGTGGGCCAGCCGATCAAGGGCATCGGACAGCCGCCCAGCGGTGTCAAGCTGATACGCGGCATCCATCAGCAATTCACGGATCAGCCGTGCATCGCCGGGGTTATCTTCTATCAGCAGAATATGGAGAGGTTCAGGTTCCATGACATCACCGCGTTATAAGGTTAGGTTGCTAAGAGACGCCGTTTGGCAGACGCACAATCTCGAACCAGAAGTCCTCAATTGATTTAACGACCATGATAAACTGATCGAGATCGACCGGCTTGTTCACGTAGGCGTTGGCATGGAGGTTATACGTCTCGATAATATCCTGCTCGGCCTGCGAAGTGGTTAAGATTACCACCGGAATGCGCCGGAGGTCTTCATTGCCCTTGATCTCCGCCAGCACCTCGCGACCGCTCTTCCTGGGCAGGTTGAGGTCAAGCAGGATCAGATCGGGACGTGGCACAGTGGCGTATTCTCCCTCGCGGTGCAGGAAGGCCAGAGCCTGAACACCGTCGAGGACGACGTGCATCCTGGTACTCACCTTCGACTCACGAAGCGCCTCTTTTGTCAGCCGCACATCACCAGGGTTGTCTTCCACCAATAGGATCTCGATAGGTGCGTGGTTCATGGCATAGTTCTCCTTTCTCTATTCTCCCCATCTGCGGCGAGTGTAAAGAAGAAGGATGTTCCCTCGCCGTACACTGACTCAACCCAGATTCGTCCGCCGTGGCGGTTCACAATCTTCTTACAAATGGCCAAGCCGATACCCGTGCCGGGGTACTGGTCGCGGGTATGTAAGCGCTGGAAGATCACGAAGATTCGATCAAAGTAGGTTGTCTCGATACCGATCCCGTTATCACGCACCGAGAAAAACCACTCCTCACCGCGCCGCTCTGCCGCAATCTGTACGAGTGGCGGGTTCGCACCGCGAAATTTCAGCGCGTTGCCGATCAGGTTCTGGAAGAGCTGAGAGAGTTGAGATTCGTCGCCGGTTAGCACCGGCAGCGCGGTACAGGTTACCTGGGCTCCGCTCTCCTCAATGACCAGCGATAGGTTCGCTAGAACATGCTCCACGATTGCCCCGCAATCAACGTGTGCAAAGAGCTTGCCCCGTGTACCCACCCGCGAGTAGGCCAGCAGATCGTTGATCAGCTTCTGCATCCGGGTCGCGCCGTCCACCGCATAGGCGATAAACTCATCGGCATCGGCGTCGAGTTTCCCGTGGTAGCGCCGCGACAGCAATTGGGTATAGCTCGAAATCATACGTAGCGGCTCTTGGAGATCGTGCGAGGCGACGTAGGCGAACTGCTCAAGCTCGGCGTTCGAGCGGGACAGTTCCTCGGTACGGGCTTCGACCAGTTGTTCCAGGTTAGCGGCGTAGCGTTTCAGTTCGGCCTCTTGCTCGGACAGACTCTCGGCAAGGTGGTTGAAGCTGCGGGCCAGGGCACCCACCTCATCGTATTCGGTATCGGGTAGACGCAAGGTGCGCTCACCGGCGGCAAAACGGGCGACCCCGGTTTGGAGCGCAAGGATCGAACCTGTGATGGTGCGAGCCAGCAGAACCGCGATCAACAGGCCAACTCCCAAAACTAAGATGCTGATAATGAGAATTTGCCAGCCCAGCGCATCCGATGGGGCAAAGGCGTCGCGCTGATCAACCTTGACGATCAGGCAGAGTTGCCGCATCTTTAGCCATTCGTAGTGAACAATGACCGGGATACCACGATAATCATCAGCGAGGATTGTGCCATTCTTGCCAGAAAGACAGTGTTTGCTGGCCTCAGTCAGAATTTTCTGTCGGAGGACAACCGGATCCGCAATGAGCAGGGGCTGAGTCACCAGAAAGCTTAATGCGTTAATCAGAAACGAGTCTTCGCTGGGTTGCATACCCGTGTGTCGCTGGATGATCGCAGTCAGTTCATCAAACTTTAGCTCCCCGGCGAGTACCCCGATGACGTGGCCGTTGGCCTCGCGCATCGGCGTAGAGATGAACATCACGGGCTGCTGTTTGTCTTCTGAATACTGAATGTTCTGAACATAGGGTGCGTTACGACCGAAAATAAAAAAGGGATTCTGCGTGTAGTCCTTACCCTCATCGGCAGAAACTGTTGAGGCGATGACATGGCCAGTGTCGGAATTCATGACAAACAGGCGAAGAAAGGGCTGGCTCGCACTAACCCGAACCTGGAGTTCATTGTCTAGGCTGATGTGCGCAGTGGGAGGGACACCGATGCCGTACGAGAAAGCAACGCTGGCGAGAACTGCCGGTGATTGGCTAAGGCTCAGCAGATCGTCCTGGCGGTCGGCGATCCAGTTTTCAAGGGCGGCACTCTTCTCAAGAGCGGTCGAGGTCAGCCTTTCCTCCATGGCGTCTTTCAGCGCATCCTGGGCGCGAGCATAGGAGAGCCCGCCAAGGCTACCGAGCAACAGCAAGGCGAAGATCGCGAACAGCAGAACCAGTCGGGGGGTCAGCTTGAGCGCCATAAGCATCCATCTGGCAGTGTGCCAACCCTGGAAGTATTAAGTTAGCACTTTTTGACTCCTTGAACTATAGCACGGAAGCACTGTGCCGCAAGGATTAAAAGCGCAACTAGTCACAACGATTGTGTCAGTTCTGATAATCAGTATAGGCTCAAAGCAATCACAGCGCACATGCCGTATAATCGAGAGGCCATGTGGCTCCGCCGCTCATTCCTAGCGGGAATACTATGAAGCTCAAAGGACGGGTCGCGATCATCACCGGGGCGTCAAGCGGCGTTGGCTACTCGGCTGCCCGTCTCTTTGCTCGCGAGGGAGCCACTGTGGTTGCTGCTGCTCGCCGCAGAGATCGTCTTGAACATCTGGTATCCGAAATCGCCGCCGAGGGTCATCAGGGTTTCAGTATTCCCACCGATGTGACCGATTCGTCCCAGGTACAGCACCTGGCCGAAAAGACACTCAGCCTGCTTGGCCAGATTGACATCCTGATCAACTGTGTCGGCGGGATGATGAAAATCTCGGCCATCGAGACGTTTAGCGACGCCGAATGGCGGCGTGTGATTGACACGAACCTCAGCGGAGCGTTCTACATGGCGCGGGCCGTGGTGCCCGCTATGAAGCGCCAAAACAGTGGCACGATTATCAACCTTGGCTCGCGGGTGGGCAAGATGGGCGTGGCCAACATTGGCCCCCTCTGCGCGGCTCAGTTTGCCCTCGCCGGTCTCTCCCAGTCTATGGCCCAGGAGTTGCGACCGCATAATATCTTTGTCACCACCGTCTACGCCGGGCTGATCAACGCTGATATCCACCCGCTCAACCCTGCCGAGGCGTTTCGCCGCCAACTGATCACCACTGACGATGTCGCCCAATCCTTGCTCTGGGTCTGCACGCTTCCGCCCAGCCTGCGAGTGGATGAACTGCCGATCATGCCCAGGCAGGTGGATTTCTAGGAAGGCGGAATTATGAGCGAAGCGATGCGCGACTGGTGGGAGGAGCTGCTCCAGATCCACGAGTTCGCCCACTATCGTGATTATGCCGAGGATCTGACCCGCCGCGAGGTGGATTTTTTGGCCCAGGCGCTGAGTCTGCGCGGGGTTGAGACGATCCTTGATCTGGCCTGCGGTGGCGGGCGGCATAGCATCGAACTGGCCCGCCGGGGCATCACGATGATCGGACTCGATAGTGCTGCGCCGGTGCTGGCCCACGCTCGCGCCCAGGCCGCCGATCTGGGCCTGAGCATCTCGTTTGTGCAAGGCGATATGCGTGAACTTACCTACGAGGCCCGCTTTGACGCGGTGCTGGTGATGAACAGTAGCCTCGGCTTCTTCGATGATGCCACCAACAAAGAAGTACTCGCCGGAGCGGCCCGCGCCCTCGTCCCCGGTGGCCGACTTCTGCTCCAGTGCATTAACCCCTACCAGATCGAGGCGTATCTGCGCGAGTTCCGCAGCGGCTGGTATCAGATCGGGGCGGGTTATGTACTGCGCGAGGCCAGCTTCGATCCGCGTAGCGCCGCTCTCGCCATCGGCTACCGCTACCTCGACGCTGCCCAGGGACTCGATGTGCTTCATCCCGGCGACCGCATCCGTCTCTACGGATTCCCTGAAATCGCCGCCCTGCTCGCCGAGGTTGGCCTGCGCCCGCTCAGCATCTTCGGCGACGCTATTCTGCCCCCCGTGCCTTTTGGCGAACAGAGTGTCTGGCAGGTTATCGTCGCCGTCCGCGACCTGCCGCCCGATGCGGGGTAAGATCGCTGCTGCGCCCCTATCCCGCCCGTTCGACCTGCGTCAGTTCCATCAGCCGCTCAACCTCGGCCAGATCCAGCCTCCCACCGCCAATTGTGAGCGCGTCGGCGCTACCGCAGGCCACCCCCAGGCGTAAGACATCTGGCAGAGCCAGCCCGCGTAGCAGGCCCGCCGACATCCCGGCCAGCAGCGAATCGCCACAGCCCACGCTGCTAAGCACGTTGATCGGCGGCGGGCACGCCCACCAGGTGCCGGTCGCGTCGGCGACGATTGCCCCGCGTGATCCCAGCGAGACAGCGGCCAGTTCCACGCCCCGCGCCCGCAGTTCGGCCAGAGCCATCGAGGCATCGGCTATGTCCGTCACCTCTCCGCGCCCCAGAGCTGCCCCCAATTCCGCACCGTTAACCTTCACGCCATAGGGCCGCGCCGCCAGCGCCGCCGTCAGTGCCGCCCCGCTTGTATCCACAATCACCCGCCGTCCCACCGACCCAAGTTCGCCTAGCAACTCGCCCAGGGCGGCGGGCGTCACCCCGCGTGGCAGGCTCCCCGACAGCAAACAGAGCTGTGACTCGCATGCGGCGGACAGAGTCATTGCTCGGAATGATTCCCAATCGTTGGCAGTAAATACCGGCCCCGACTCATTCAGCGCCGTTGCATCACCGCCTTCGGGATCTACCAGCAGTATGCAGGTGCGCGTCTCGGCACCCTGGCGGCTCCAGCGGCCCGCAATGCCTTCGGCCTCGGCCAAGCGGGCTACCATCTCGCCGGTGAGTCCGCCTAACGGCGCACAGACCAGGGTCGTCTGCGCGAGGGTACGCGCCGCACGGGCCACATTCAACCCCTTGCCCCCGGCGGCAACCACCACATCATCAGTGCGCTGCACTGTCCCCAGACGCAGGCCGGGGAACACCATCGTGCGATCAAGTGCCGGGTTCGGCGTGATAATCAGGAGCATGTGATCGTCCTCAGACAAGGTTTCAGGTACCAGATTTCAGGTTTCAGGCGCATCAGAACGCCTTAAAAATACCTACGAAAATTAGTCTTAATAAGAATCATATTATTGGTTGAAATTGCCAGCTTTGCTGGCAATTTCAACCAATAATATGATTCTTATCTCCTTGCCAGTTCGTTCGACACCGGCAGCGTGAAGAAGAACCGGCTACCCCGGCCAATCTCACTCTCCACCGCAATCTGGCCGCCGTGCAGTTCCACCAACCCCCGCGTGATGCTCAGGCCCAGCCCGGTGCCGCCAATCCGCCGGGTGTTGGTGTTATCCACCCGGTAAAATCGCTCCCAGATCCGTGGCAGATCATCCTCCGCAATGCCGATTCCTTGGTCGCGTACCGAGACGAGAACCCAGCGCCCTGCCGTATGCCCCGCCGGTAACTCGTCTGGTCGGGCCTCGTGGATGGAGAGCTGGATCTCACCGCCGCTCGGGCTGTACTTGATCGCGTTGGTCAGTAGGTTAAAAATAATCTGCTTCACCTTATCGCGGTCTGCGTAGATCGGCGGAACCTCGCTGGTGACATCAATCAGGAGCCGGTGATTCATCAACTGCGTATTCAGTTGCGTGGTCAGCTCATAGAGTACATTCGTCAGCGAAATCACCCAGCGATTCAGCTTCACCTTGCCGGCCTCGATCCGCGACATTTCTAGCAGATCCTCCACAAGGTGCGAGAGCCGATTGGCCTCGGTGTACACCGTGGTGACAAACTGATGACGCTCATCCGGCGGGAAGTCGCGGCTCAGCAGGAGCTCGGTGTAGCCGAGGATCGAAGTCAGCGGTGTGCGTAGCTCGTGCGAGACAATGGAGACAAACTCACCCTTCAAGCGATCCGACTCCCGCTCGCGGGTCACATCGCTCACCGCCCAGAGCCGCCCGGTGATATGATCCTTGCTATCGCGGGTTGGTACCGAGCGCACCTCAAGATCTTGGGCCGGGTGGGTCAGGTGGATGGTTGTGATCAGATCCTTGGCTGGCGAGCGCTGCATCGTGTCGCAGAATGTGGTCAATTTCAGAGGATCGTGCAGACGCGGCAGCAGATGCGCAATCAGATCGAGCGAGACATGAAAATTCTCGCGGATGACGCGACCGTGCAGACCCCACAGCGAGTCCCAGGCAGGATTCGAGCGCAGCACCTTGCCATAAATATCAATCAGGGCGAGGCCCGTGGGCAGGCTGCTAAACACTTGGCCAAGGTAGAGCGCACTCTCGATGGCCTCCTGGTAGTGCAGGGCGCGGCTGAGCGGCAGCGCCGCCCGTGCGCAGAGCGCCCGCACAAATGCGAGTTCATCCTCGCCAAAAGCGTTGGATCGCGGGCTGCTGAGAATGATCACCGCCGCCGTGTCTGCGCCAATCACAATCGGCGCGGCCAGTTCGGCGCGCAGCCCCACACCTGCCCCGTGCAGTCCCGGCTCAACGGTTACATCACGCACCAGCAGGGCACGCCTGCTCTGAACAGCCCTGCCTGCCAGGCCCGTCTCCACACTCCAGCGCTGGCGTGGGCCGTTTTGCATTCCCACACCTGCCTCGTCCTCAAACCCCTCAAACGTGTGCAGTACCAACTCGTCCCGCTCGTGATCAACCAGAGCCACCGCGCCGGCTTCGGCCCCGCTCACCTCAAGGGCGCGGCGCAGCAGCAGACTGAGCAGCGCATGCAGGTCAATCGCCTCATCCAGACTACCGTTCAACGCGACAAGCTGTTGCTTATCCTGGGCGCGCAACGTCAGCCCGGTCGGGGTATCGCCCGCCCGCTCGCTGGCACGCTGGCCAGACGGAGACTCGCCCTCGCGGGCGATGACCGCCGCTAGTTGCGGGAGCAGACCACCAATCAACTCATCCGTCGCCGCCCGCAAGCCATCGGCATGATCGGCCCGCAGTTCGAAAACACCCCAGAGCCGGCCACCCCACATAATCGAGGCGCCCAGGTAGGTCGCCCGCACAGCGGGAAGCTGAGTACCCCCACCGAGCGCAATTACGCGCCGGGAGATCACACCCTCACGTGCCACCGTGCGAGTCAGCCCGTCGTCCCAAGGGTAGGGCCACGCATCGGCGGAATAATACTGCTGGCGGGTACTGCCTGGTCTGGCGGACTGAAGCCAGCAGGTAAGCCGGGCATCGCGGTGGTGCAGGGTATCGCGGAGCAGATCAAAAAAACGGTGCAGCCGGAGGTGCAACGGATCATCGCCCTGGAGCACACGCGCCGCCGCGCCAAAGGCGGACAACGTCTGCGCTGATTGGTCGGGCCGTACTGTCATATGTTGCCCGTTAAGGCAGATTGCAGATTGCAGATTTTAGATTGCAGATGTGCCGCAAAAGGACGTGGTGTATGTCCCCAAGCTGTCAAGCTAGTTTGAAACACGCCTAAGTGCTGCTACGACGCTCATTGTAGCGTGTTGCGCAGGGCTGTCAAAAGGAGCATCAGGCGCGGTATAATGCACGCCACGTCACGCAGATCGCTGGAGGCCAGAAGTCTATGTTTACGCATGTTGATCACATCGGGTTTGTTGTCGCGGATGTGGACGCAGCCGTCGCACACTATCGCGCAGCGTTCGGCATGGAAGAGTGGGAGAGGATCTCCCTGCCGGAGCGTCACGCAGATATTGCCGTCGCTCGTCTGGGCGACACTCTGCTGGAGCTGATCGCGCCCACCTCGGAAGAGGCCAGTTTCGCACGCTTCCTGCGTGAGAAGGGGGCGGGAATCCACCACATCGCCTACCGCGTTGATGATATTGCCGCCGCAATGGCAGACTTACGCGCTCGCGGTGTGCCGCTCATAGATAAAGAAGCCCGACCCGGCATTCATAACACCCTCGTGGCGTTCGTCCACCCCAAGGCCGGCGCGCAGGGTGTCTTGATCGAGCTTGTTCAGCATCAGCACGGCCATGCGGAGGGGAGTACCCATCCATGACGATTGACCCGGACGAGAACCGACTTCTGCTCTGTAGCATGAGCCTTGGTTATACGGCGTATCACGTCTGGGCACTCCAATCCCGCCGCGAGCGCCGCTACAACATCGCCCGCATCTTCGAGGCATCGAGCTGTGTGAAGCGCGTGCGCGCCGAGCGGGCCTTCCAGTCTCTCGGCGAGGTTGGCTCCACGGGCGAGAACGTCAGCCGCGCCCTCGATGGCCTTGAGCCAAATGCCGTGGCCACCGGCCCGGTCACGGGTACTAGCCCGCTCTCCCGCGATCTGCTCAGCCGCGCATCCCGCGCACTCGCCGAGGGTCGCGACCTCAACGCAGAGGAAATCGGCGACCTCTACGTCTGTAGCAACTGCGGCGAACTGATCGAAGGCGAACCGCCCGACGTCTGCGCCACATGCGGCACCGTGCGCGAGGGTTATCTCCCCTTTCGTGCCGCCGAAGCGATGGGTAACCTTGGCCCCTACAGTATCGTCAGAAAGATCGAGCAGACTCCGGCAACCCTCCGTGCCATCATTGACGGTCTCAGCAACGAGCAACTCTCGCTGCGCGTTGCAGGACACTCGCTCAAGGAGTTGATGGGCCATCTCACCGATATGGATGTGGTCTTCCGCGAGCGGGCCTGGCTCATCCTAGAGACAGATAATCCGCGCCTGCCTAGCGCCCATCCGCCTACTCTGTCCCGCGCTACCGGCTACAATACCCAGAAGATCGCCGACATCATTGATGCCTTCCAGACGAGCCGCCAGCAATCGCTCGGTCTACTGCGCGGCCTCACCCCGGCGGCGTGGCACCGCACCGGCTACCACGTCATCTACGGCACCATCCCCCTTACCCATCAGGGCAACTGGTTGGTTGACCACGAGCGTGGACACCTGATCCAGATGGCGCAGATCCGCCACGATCTGCTCCAGCAGCTTGGTGGCCCTGGCCAACTGAAACTGCCAGCCAACCTGGTTCCCGAGATTCTTCAGGGGGAATAAAAAAAAGAGGCAACAGAGCAAAAGTCATCCGGTCGCACATGTCACGCTGAGCGAAGCGACGCGTCCCGGCGGGCCATACGGACGCCGGG
>CAIXLU010000344.1 GCA_903920315.1 uncultured Oscillochloris sp. | reverse complement strand
GTCCTAGAGAATGGGCCTGACGGTCCAGAATTGCGCAGTTCGTTCGTCTTCGGCGGCACTCGTGCTGAGTATATCGCCGCCCAGGTCGGTGCTGCCGCCTACCTGCCCTGGCTCGGCAGTTTCGCCGCCGTCATCGGACTCGCCCTGATTGCCCGCACCCTACGGCGCGCCGAAATAGGTATGCCACGCATCGCGGTTCGCCGAACGGGTGGCTCCAACAAGTGGTTTATTCTTCGTTAAAGACGTGCTATACTCTCTGTGCTGGTGCGAAACGTTCTTTTCCCAGAAGATTTTTTGGTGAGACGGACGTGTTACACCGACGTGCTACAATCGAGACGACACCCTACTATTGTGTGTACGAATCAGCACAGCAAGGGAACACAGCGATGAAGCTAGAAGGAACATTCGAGACAATCCCGCTGCGCGATCTGATTGACATGGTCACCTATAGCTCTGTCACCGGCGTCCTCAATATCTATGTCGGACAGACGGTTGGTCATCTCTATTTTCGCGATGGCAATCTCTACCACTGTGATTTCTGTAGCACAGTGGGTGTGGATGCGCTGGCCGGTATGCTAGAAATTACCCAGGCCAGCTTTGGCTTTGTTGCCGATGCGACGACCGAACAGGAGTCGCTCTGGGGCGATATGAGCTACCATGTGCAGATGGCCGAGCGTCTCGCGTATCGCTGGCAGGGGGTGCGCGCAGCAATTCCCTCCTTCGATCTCGTGCCGACTCTGGTTGTGACACTCGATGCGGCCATCCGCCGTGTCGGCCCGACTCACCAACAGGTGCTTGACCGGATTGATGGCAGCCACTCACTGAGATCCATCGCCACAGATCTTGGATGGGCCGAGATCGATCTCGCTGAGGCGATTTCTCAGATGGTTCAGGATCGTCTCATCGAGTTTCGCCGAGGGTTGCCGCAGCCACCCGCACAGAATGTTGCTGCCCCCCGTGGCGGCCTCTTTGATCGCCTTCGCTCGCGGTCGGGAGATAATACGCGCCAGTCGTCGGTTGACCAACCCGGCCCATCATCCGAGGAGTTAGTGCTGAATATGCTGCGTAGCTGAACCGGCTGTGCCAGCGGTGCCTATAGCGATCCCAGTTATGAAGGAGGAGTCAAGGCTTTAGCCGGCTAAAGCCTTGACTCCTCCTTCATGAGTCCAAGCCGCTGACGCCTGGGTATCGGCTATCGGCTATCGGCTATCGGCTATCTTCGCGTTAGCCTGTTTGCGGGGTGGTGTGGACGTGGTACTATTGCGCGGGGTTGCCCGCCGCTGCCGCAGGAGCTCAAACTAAACGTGCAGGTGATGATCAACGGGAGCTTCTGGGGCCAGCCAAATGTTGGTAGCGGCCAATACCTCCACGGCCTGTTGCGCTGGCTTCCTCAGGTTGCTCCGCAACACCGCTACGTGCTGCTACTTCCTGCTGGGGGTAGCCCTGGCCCTGCCCTACCGCCTGGTGTGTCCGCCGTTACGGTGCGTACACCCTTCGACCGGATCAGCCCAAACCTGGCTAAACTCTTTTTTGAGCAGGTTGGACTGCCCAGGGTCGTCCGTCAGTTGGCCCGCCACCTCGGCCCCGCCGTTGTCTTGGTACCCTACTTCGCCCCGCCCCTGCGCTCGGCAGTGCCGGTGGTTACCACGGTGGGCGATATCATTCCGCTGCTGTTGCCCGAGTACCGTGGCGGCCCGCATGTGCGTGCCTATATGCGTCTCGTGCGCCAGGCGGTGTCTGGCAGTGCCCACGTACTCACCTTCTCCAGCGCCAGCCGCACCGATATTATCGCCAAACTTGGACTGCCATCTCGCCGCGTCACCTCGGTATTGCTTGCCGCCGGTGATCAGTACAGCCTTGGCGATCCGGGCGCGGATAGGGAGGCTGTCGCCCAGCGCTACGGCATCACCGGCCCTTTCATCTACTACGTGGGAGGACTCGACGCACGCAAAAATGTATCGGTGTTGCTGCGCGCCTTCGCCCTGCTGCGTTCGCGTGGCGTTAATGCCCAGCTCGTTATCGCCGGACGGGCACTCGGGCGCGACCGGCGGCTCTTCCCCGATATTGATGCGCTAATCGCCGACCTGGAGTTGCGGTCCTCTGTCCACCGCATTGATGTATCTGCTGAAGATGGCCCTCTGCTCTACCGGGCCAGCACCGTCTTCGCCTTTCCCTCACGCTACGAGGGTTTTGGACTGCCGCCCCTGGAGGCGATGGCCTGCGGTGCCCCGGTGGTTGTCAGCGACGCCAGCAGCCTCCCCGAAGTAGTGGGCGCGGCCGCTCTGCGAGTCCCCCCAGACGATGTCCTTGGCTGGGCCGCTGCCCTTGGCCGCGTCCTCGCCGACTCCCGCCTGCGCACCGATCTGCGCGCCCAGGGTCTGGCCCGCGCCGCCCACTTCTCCTACCGCCGCGTCGCCGAGGAGACTGTGGCGGTGCTGGAATCAGTCGGCAGACGGTAGGCAATCAAACACCTAAAAAGGCGAGATTGTCAGC
>CAIXLU010000343.1 GCA_903920315.1 uncultured Oscillochloris sp. | reverse complement strand
GCAGATTGCAGTCCAATCTGCACTCTGCATTCTGTAATCTACAATCACTATGACAGAGACTCCTGACGACCTGCTGCTGATCGGCGTGATCGCTGGCCCTTTCGGTATTAAGGGTCTGGTGAAAATCAAGGCGTTCACCGATCAACCCGACTACCTCAAACGCCACCTGCGCGATATCTTCGTTGGCAAAAAGCTCACGCCCTATGCCCTCACCAATCTCCACGAACATAAGCCCGGTGTCCTCCTGCTTACTCTGCGCGGCGTCGAAACACGCGAGGCCGTTGATGAGTTGCGTGGTGCCGAAGTCTACATCCGTCGCTCGGATGCCGCACCCCTCGGCGAGGATGAGTATTACCTCCACGAACTGATTGGCCTGCAGGTCTCCACCACGGACGGACTGGATCTCGGTAAGGTGCGTGAGGTGATCGAGACAGGGGCCAATGAGGTGCTGGTGGTCACACGACCCGGCCAGGGCGACGCGCTCGTGCCGCTTGTCCGTGAGTTCATCACCGAGTTTGATATTCCCGGTGGTCGTGTCGTTGTCCGACCAATCGAGGGTCTGCTCTAAATAACCCTCTTCGCGCCTATGCCCACCAGACGACAGATCCTCGCCCTCGGCGCAAGCGCAGCGGCTATGCTCTCTTTGCGTGCCCTCGCTCGCGCCGCCACTGATACGGTGGTCTACCTGCCACTTGTGCAGGTGCCACCACAGCCGACCCCAGAGCCGAGCGCAACGCCGACCCCAGAGCAGAGCGCAACGCCGACCCCAGAGCCAGCGACACCCACCCCAGAGCCAGCGACACCCACCCTCGCGCCGACAGCAACGTCCACCCTAGCGCCGACAGCAACACCCACCCTTGCCCCAGGCGATGTGGGCTGGATCATTGCGCCGGCCTCTGGCACTGCCGACCAAGCCATTGCCTGGTTCACGGCACGGGCCGTCGGCCACAGCGACTACACCGCCTACGATGTCACCTCCATCGTCCAGGCATACCAGAACCTGGGAGAGAGTGTTGGCATTGGCGTAGACTGGTTCCTGGCTCTGGCCCAGTGCGCCCACGAGACCGGCAGCCTGACCTCGTGGTGGTCACAGCGACCACGGCGTAACCCGGCGGGCCTTGGCGTAACCGGCGTGATGGCGGATGGCGATGGCACGCCCGCCACACAACCTGGCGTTGATTGGGCCTGGGACGCCTCGATCATGAAGTGGCGTGCAGGGATGAGTTTTACCAGTTGGGCCGATGCCGATGGGTCGGTTCCAGGGCACCTGGGCCGACTGCTGGCCTACGCCCTGCCGGAAGGTGCCGGTACACCCGAGCAGCAGGCACTGATCAGCGCGGCCCTGAGCCGACGCGGGCTGTCGGCAAAATATCGCGGAATCGCGCCGACAATCATCGGATTCAACGGAACATGGGCCGTTCCCGGTACCACCTATGGGCAAAGCATCATTCGCCTGGTGCAGCAGATGCGAGGGGGGTAAAGGGCGAAGAATCGTGCCCCAGATGGCAACACTTTGTACGAAAAAAGAATAGGTAGCCGATGCTTCTTTCCTACGCGGTTTATCCCTTATCAATGCGAGAAATCGCCCCTTCCGCGTTAAGGAATGTTCGCTTGACTCACCTCTGGCTCGGACGTATAATGCGTGCATTCCTTAAGTTCCCCTTAACCCTTGAATGAAGGATTTTGGCATGGGGGCAAAATTCAACACGCATGATTGTAGCTGTGAAGGGTGGCATAGGCGGTAGCCTGTTGCCGCCCCTTTTGTTTTTCGCCGATGTAACGACGGCAGGACTGAACGAGGCCGTTCAAGAACCTATGGAGGATGTATTCCATGCATTCAGATCTAATCGGAAAGATTGAGAAGGCTCGCCGCTACGCCGAGGAGCCGGAGCGGATCAAGTTCAGTGGCATGAAGGTGCATTTCAACGGTGGCAACAGTGAGCATGAGATCGAACTGAGGGATGGTCATTGGACATGTTCCTGCTCGTTCTCGCACAACTGGGGTACCTGCGCACATATTATGGCGATGCAGCGCATCCTGTCCCCGATGCTCACCAAAGAGGCGCTGCGGGCCGACACCGAGCTGCATCTGAACGATGAGCCGGTGGGAGCAGTTTGACCCTAGCGAATAGCTCGGTACTCATGCCGCCTATCGAAGGGGGTGTGGCGACTGCCACGCCCCTTCGCCGTGTACTGCTATGACGCTTGTGATTGCACACCGGGGCGCGTCTGCCTATGCGCCCGAGAACACAATTGCCGCCTTTGCCCTGGCTCACCGCCAGGGAGCCGACATGATCGAACTGGATGTGCAGCCCACCGCCGACGGGGTATTGGCGATCTTTCACGACGATACCACCGAGCGTTGGGACGGTCGCCCACGCCCGGTGGGGCAGTGTACATTGGTTGACCTTCAAGCACTCGACATCGGCGGAGAGCGAGTGACAACCCTGGAGGAGACCCTGGTCTTTGCCCGCGAGACGGGCATAGCCCTCAACGTCGAGCTAAAGACCACCGGGGTCGCGGCGCGCTGCGCGGCTCTGCTGCGCCAGTATGACATGATCGAGCAAACGGTGGTCTCGTCGTTTCTACCGACCGCCCTGCGCGAACTGGCTGTCGCCGACCCGGCACTGCGCCGGGGTTACCTGATGGGAACCAACAGCTACCGCCCCGACATTCGAACCCGCGAGCTGTGGCCCTTCTTCGCCCTCACATCCGTGGGTGCCTGTACGTGGCACCCCTCACACGAACTGCCCGCCGTCATGCGGATCATCCCGCTGGTGCGTCGGGCCGGCTACGCGGTGAATGTGTGGACAGTGGACGACCCGGCCCAGATGCGGCGACTGGTGGCGGCGGGAGCCACGGGGATTATTACCAATAAGCCTGACGTGGCCCGTCACGCGCTGAGAGATTCGCAGTAGAGCAAAACCCGTATGTAACGCAAAGACGCGAAGACGCAAAGAATAAAAAAGGAGGCAGGGGACGCTTCGCGTCCCCTGCCTCCTTTTTTTGTGGGCTACTCGACCGTATACTCGCCCTCGACAACGCCATCGTCCTTCTTGGAACCGCCAGCGTGCGGCTGACCCTGGGCTGCGCCATCGCTGTAGGCGGACTGCGAGATAGCGTACATCGCCTGCTGGAGTTCGCCCGTCAGACCCTCAATGCGCTCGCGGTTCTCCTTGGTGACAGCCTCGCGCAGATCCTTGATCAGACCCTCGACGCGCCCCTTCTCGATGCTGTCCACCTTATCGCCGAGATCGCTCAGGGTCTTCTCGCTCTGGTAGGCGAGGCTATCGGCCTGGTTCTTCAACTCAACCACCTCGCGCCGGGACTTGTCTTCCTCAGCGTGGGCCTGGGCATCGCGCACCATACGCTCAACCTCGTCCTTATTCAGGTTGGTGCTGGCGGTGATGGTGATGCGCTGCTCTTTGCCGGTGGCCTTATCCTTGGCCGAGACGTTCAGGATGCCGTTGGCGTCAATGTCAAACGTCACCTCAACCTGCGGCACACCACGTGGCGCAGCCGGGATACCCTCAAGCCGGAAGCGTCCGAGAGTCATGTTATCCCCGGCCATCTCGCGCTCGCCCTGGAGGATGTGGATGTCCACCGCCGTCTGACCCTCAGCCGCCGTGCTGAAGATCTCGCTCTTCTTGGTCGGGATGGTGGTATTGCGATCAATCAGCTTGGTCATCACGCCGCCCAGGGTCTCCACGCCCAGGGAGAGCGGGGCCACGTCCAGTAGCACCACACCCTTGACATCGCCGCCAAGGACACCGGCCTGGATGGCCGCGCCCACGGCCACAACCTCATCAGGGTTGACGCTCTTGTTCGGCTCCTTGCCAATGATCTTGCGCACCAGTTCCTGCACCACCGGCATACGGGTGGAGCCGCCTACCAGCACGACCTCTTGAATGTCGCTGGCCTTGAGTCCGGCGTCCTTGATCGCCTGGATGACCGGGCCACGCAGGCGCTCGGTGAGCGCGCTGGTGAGTTGCTCGAACTTAGCGCGGCTAAGCTTCATGGCCAGGTGCTTGGGGCCGCTGGCGTCGGCGGTGATGAAGGGCAGGTTGATCTCCGTCTCGCTGACGCTCGACAGCTCCATCTTCGCCTTTTCGGCAGCCTCCTTGAGGCGCTGGAGAGCCTGGCGATCCTTGCCCAGATCAATGCCCTGATCCTTGCGGAACTCATCGGCGATCCAGTCCACAATCGTAGCGTCGTAGTCATCGCCGCCAAGGTGGGTATCGCCGTTGGTGGCATGCACCTCAACCACACCGTCGCCGACCTCCAGCACGGATACGTCGAAGGTACCGCCGCCGAGGTCAAAAACCAGAATAGTCTCGTCCTTCTTCTTGTCGAGGCCATAGGCCAGGGCGGCCGCCGTGGGCTCGTTGATAATGCGCAGCACCTCTAGGCCCGCGATCTTACCGGCGTCCTTGGTAGCCTGGCGCTGGGCATCGTTGAAGTAGGCCGGAACCGTAATCACCGCCTGAGTGACCGGCTCTCCCAGGTATGCCTCCGCGTCGGCCTTGAGCTTCTGCAGCACCATGGCCGAGATTTCCTGGGGCGCGTAGTCCTTGGTCGTCTGTGGGACACCGATCCGCACATCGCCACGGGCACCCTTGGCAACCTTAAACGGCACAATCTCGCGCTCGGAGGGCGTATCATCGTAATCACGACCGATGAAGCGCTTTATTGAATAGAGCGTATTCTCCGGGTTGATCGTCGCCTGGCGCTTGGCGGTCTGGCCGACCAATCGCTCGCCATTTTTAGCAAAAGCGATGACCGATGGGGTCGTCCGATTGCCCTCAGCGTTCGGGATCACGACTGCGTCGCCGCCCTCCATCACCGCCACGCACGAGTTGGTCGTCCCCAGGTCAATGCCTACAATCTTAGCCATTATCTCCTCCGTCATCTTGAGTATTGCGTGTTGTGTGTTGAACGATGCGCAGTACCGAGCGTTCAACATCCCACTGCTCAGTGTACCGGCTTTTTGTACAGTTCACACTAGCGGGGTGTTAGAGTTGTGTTTGAATCTGCGCCGCATCGCCGCGCCACAAACGCGGGGTGTGGTCGCTAGACGGTGCTACTGCCTTATGTGCTATAATCGCGCCTACTGCACATACACAAGATCATACGTGTTGAGGTGACCCGCAAGCCCGGATGCTAGGGCGTAATGGTGGAAGCTGGTGTGAGTCCAGCGCTGTGCCGCAACTGTAACTGGTCGTCTGAGAGAGACGCCGGAAGCCAGGAAGCCTACCTCAACATCTCGTTCACCCCTTCTCGATTCTAAGGAGGACGAACACGACCCGAAGCCTATAGCGCATGCGCGTGATGGCCTATCCGGTGTTCTGTCGCCCCGGTCTTCTTTGAAGGCTGGGGTTTTCGGTTTCAGGTTTCAGGTTTCAGGTTTCAGGTTTCAGGTTTCAGGTTTCAGGTTTCAGGTTTCAGGTTTCAGGTTTCAGGTTTCAGGTTTCAGGTTTCAGGTTTCAGGTTTCAGG
>CAIXLU010000342.1 GCA_903920315.1 uncultured Oscillochloris sp. | reverse complement strand
CCCGCGCACACCACGGCAGCCGGTGTCTCGGCGGATCGTCCGTGGGCGATGAGCTGCGCACTGATCTCAGCTAGTCGTCCCGTCCCCATCAGAAAAACCAGGGTATCAATTCCCCGTGCCAAAGCCTGCCAGCGCAGCAACGACTCGGCCCGATCTACCGGCTCGTGTCCACTGACCACGGCAAACGAGGCGGCGTGATCGCGGTGAGTCAGAGGAATGCCGGCGTAGGCGGGGACGGCGATGGCCGAACTGACGCCGGGAACCACCTCCCAGGGCACGCCAGCCGCCACGAGAGCCTCGGCCTCCTCGCCGCCCCGCCCAAAGACGAAGGGGTCGCCACCCTTGAGTCGTGCCACCGTGCGCCCAGCCCGACCATGCTCAACCAACAGTTGGGAGATCCAGATCTGCGGGCGGGTTGGCCCGCCCGCCCGCTTGCCCGCGTCAATGATCACGGCCTCGGGCCGACATTCTTCGAGCAACTCCGCGCCAATCAGGGCGTCGTGAACCACCACATCGGCGGCGCGCAGCCGACGCAGCCCCTTGACGGTAATCAGCTCGGGGTCGCCAGGGCCAGCACCGATCAGGGAGACCAAGCCCTGGCTCATGGACGATCTCCCTTTATGCGCTCTGCTGCAGCGATCTGGGTATGCTCGGCATATTCCGGGCCGTAGCGTTCGGCAAGCTCATGACGGATCTGGGCGGCGAGGGTCGGGCTAGCTCCGCCTGTCGAGACAGTGAGCAGCAGGTCGCCCCGGCGCAGTGTGGCCACGGTATGGAAGCTCCCGGTCGTAGGCGCATCGGCTACATTAACCAAAATACCACGCCTGCGCGCCTCAGCGGCCACCTGCTGATTAACCTCCGCATCGTTGGTGGCGGCGAAGGCCAGGATCGCACCCTCCAGGTCGCCATCACAGTACAACCGTGGAATATGCACGATCCGACCTTCCCTCTGCCAAACTGCCAAAGCGGCGCTGATCATTGGGCTGATCACCGTCGGGCAGGCATCGGCATCGAGCAACTGGCGCACTTTGCGCTCGGCGACCGCGCCACCACCGACCACGACACAGCGCACGGTAAACATGTCGGTTAGCACAAGAGGGTAGGTGCGTGTCGGCATAAGGTGTTGATCTAATTTTAATATAATCGGCTGGGATAGTACGGTTTATAGCAGACGGGTAGACTCTTGTCAACCAAGAGAGGACGTGACCCTGCTGCTGTGCAACTCTTCTGAGTTAGCCACCAACACACAACGGACGACGGGAAGGCGTTACCTTCCCATCGTCCGCTTTAGTGTTTGGACACATGCACCGCGTCCTGTTGCGGCAAATCTGCAATCTAAAATCTGCAATCTGAAATGGTCAGCGCCGCGCCCGCGCCAGGCTGCGCAGGACGGAGACCATCAGGTCTACCTCTGCGCACGTGTTGTAGAAGGCCAACGAGGGGCGCACCGTCGCCTCAAGCCCAAAGCGGCGCAGGATCGGTTGTGCGCAATGGTGCCCAGAACGCACCGCGACGCCCTCTTCGTTGAGCGCCTTCCCCACCTCCTCGGTGCTGTAGCCGGCCAGTACGAAGGAGAGGACGCTGGCCTTCTCCCGCGCCGTGCCGATCATCCGCAGCCCCGGCACCGTCTGCATGCCTCGTGTCGCGTAGAGGAGCAGGTTATGCTCGTAGCTCGCCACGTTCTCGATCCCGATGCGTTCCAGGTAATCGAGCGCCGCACCCAGGCCCACCGCGTCGGCGATGTTGCCAGTGCCCGCCTCAAAGCGCGTGGGAGCCTGATGGTACAGGGTGCGCTCGAAGGTGACATCGGCAATCATGTTTCCACCACCTTGCCAGGGCGGCAGGCTGTTCAGCAGATCTTTCTTCCCGTACACCGCGCCGATGCCGGTTGGGCCAAAGATCTTGTGCCCCGAGAAGACAAAGAAGTCCGCGTCCAGTGCCTGCACATTCACCCGCATGTGCGAGACAGACTGGGCACCATCCACCAGCACCCGCGCTCCGACGCCGTGCGCCATCGCGACAATCTCCTGCACCGGCGTGATCGTGCCCAGGGCGTTGGAAACCTGGGTGATCGCCACCAACTTGGTGCGGCTGGTGAGCAGTTTGCGGTACTCCTCAAGCAGAATCTGGCCACTGTCATCCACCGGTATGACCCGGATTGTGGCCCCTTTCTCGGCGGCGATCTGCTGCCAGGGGACGATGTTGGCGTGATGCTCCAGCAGCGAGACCACGATCTCATCACCCTCGCCAATATGCTGCTTGCCGAAGGTCTGTGCTACCAGGTTGATCCCCTCGGTCGCCCCGCGCACGAAGATAATCTCCTCGGCGGAAGACGCCCCCAGGAAATGGGCCACCTTGTTGCGCGCACCCTCGTAGGCGTCGGTTGCCCGCGCCGCCAAGTCGTGGGCGGCACGGTGAATGTTCGAGTTCTCGTGGGCGTAGAAATAGGCCAGCCGGTCAATCACCGCCTGTGGCTTCTGGGTTGTGGCGGCGTTATCGAACCAAACCAGTTGCTTGCCATGCACCCGCTCGGCCAGGATGGGGAAATCACGCCGAACGGCGTTGACATCAAAGGGCGGATGTGCGCCCTGGGGCAGGCTCGGCACCGATCCCGTCGCGGCACCAGCCGGATCAACAAAGTAAAACCGGGGGTCGGCAGTGGGAGCTGTCGGCCCAGGACTGCGGGCGTACCCAAGATCGATCCCAGCCAGCAGACCGCGCAGATCGTCCGCGCCCGGCAAACCAAAGGGCTGCGCCGTCACCCGGTCATCGAGCGCCCCAGGCTGCGGAGCCTGCGCATAAGACGTGCCGGAGTCGCCCAGAAAATAGTAGGGCGAAGCTGGTGCAGATACCGGCGGTGTCCCCACGATTGGCAGAGCAGCGGCATACGCCTCGGGAACGCCCAGGGCGATCCCGCCCATCCGCCCATCGCCTGCGGGGGCACCCGTCGCCAGGTGATCCGGCATACCAGTGGGAGTAGTGGACGCTGGCGCGAGACGCGGCGGTGTCCCGTGGCTTGGAATCCCGCCGGGGCTGGTGGTCGGCGGCGCGTTCGGCGGCAGACTCCCGTGGTCAGGTACAGCGGTAGGCACACCCACCGATCCTGCCAATAGGGTGGACGCTGGCGCACCCGGCACGCCTGTCGGCGATTCGGGTAGGGCATCGCCCGCATCACCCGGCAGCATGCGAAAAAACGCATTGGCCAGGTTCGCCAGGGTGGCGACATCAGGAAGTCCTGCAGGTGGGCCTTCCAGTGCCTTCACCTCATCATTACTTGTAGGTGTCACGGTAGTCATGGTACTTAGTGACCTCCACATTCTCAAGCACGGCCAGGGCGTCATCTGTCAGCACCGCCAGCGAGCAGTAGAGCGAGATCAGGTAGGAGGAGATGGCGTTGCGCCCGATGCCCATAAAGCGCACCGATAGCCCCGGCCCTTGCTCGCCCGCCAGTCCGGGCTGGAAGAGGCCGACCACACCCTGACGCTGCTGTCCCACCCGCAGCAGCAGAATGCTCGTCTTGCCGTTCTGAACGGGCACCTTATCGGAAGGAATCAGCGGCAGGCCGCGCCAGGTGAGGAACTGCGATCCGAAGAGGCTCACGGTCGGTGGGGGCACGCCACGGCGAGTGCATTCGCGGCCAAAGGCCGCAATCGCTAGGGGGTGCGTGAGGAAGAAGGCCGGCTCCTTCCACACCTTTGTGATCAACTCATCGAGATCATCAGGCTGAGGGGCTCCGGTGCGCGTGCTGATGCGCTGGCTCTTCTCGACATTGGCCAGTAGGCCATAGTCTTTATTGTTGATCAGCTCACCCTCTTGCTGCTCCTTGACCGTCTCAATCGTCAGGCGCAGTTGCTCTTTGATCTGGTCGTGGGGGCTGCTGTACAGGTCGGAGACCCGCGTGTGGACATCCAGAATAGTGCTGACCGTATTGAGGATGTATTCGCGAGGCTTCTCCTCGTAATCCACAAACGTCTGTGGCAGATCGGCCTCGTCTTGGTTTCCGCATGCAACTTCAACCTTGCCGGGATTCTTGACCTTGTTGAGGCGAAAGATACCAGCTTCAACCGGTACCCACTGGAGCAGGTGAACCAGCCAGCGTGGGGTAATCGTAGCGAGCTGTGGGGCTGTCTTGGTGGCGTTAGCAAGCTGTCTGGCGGCGCTGTCACTCAAGGCAAGTTGCGGACCCGGTTTGTCGGCGGCCATACTCGTAGCTCCTTAATTACACGAGACGCATTTCGCGCAGATCTATGCACCCTCGCAATACCCTGATAATTGTGTCACGGTGCGAAATTCACGACGTATAGTAGCAGATGTATATTAAATTGTCAAGTAGAAAGATTAAGCATATTAAGTATGTCGCGTAACATCAAAATGAAATGCACACGATAGTCATAGCTGTACTAGACCGATGAAAATGTTGGGTGTCTAGTACTTTTTGGTGTGACCCCCCTAGTACCAATGGAGTTTGTAAGGCCATACTTATGCGCCATTGAAACGCGTAACCGAAGTGTGGTATTCTTCGGGTGCGAGCAAGATACTCCAGCACTCCCCCCTCACTCCCTCCCTTCGTTCGCATCGCATCGGGCCTGTTGTTAGACTGGTATTCTGGTAACGCGATCACCAACGCAGCACCGTCCTTGCATAACGACACAGCACCGTCCTTGCATAACGACACAGCACCGTCCTTGCATAACGACACAGCACCGTCCTTGCATAACGACACAGCACCGTCCTTGCATAACGACACAGCACCGTCCTTAGCATAACGACACAGCACCGTCCTTAGCATAACGACACAGTATCGTCTTTGCATAAAACGAGTCTACCAGGGTAGCAGACGCACTACTTTAAACACAAAAAACCAGTACGTTGCTACGCAAGTGTTCTGACCCCAGACCAGATGCAGTGGGCACCGCCCCGGCAGTATTGCCAGGGCGGTGTTTTTTTGTCGTGATCGATTCCGCCCTTGCACCGCAGTCACACCTGTGCAAACATGCGCAGGGTTATCTTTGAAGTAGCATAGGAACACATTATGGGTATCACACAACGATACATGCGACTCCTGCCAATCCTCGCTGTACTGGCGTTGTTGGCAGGACTGCTTGTTGCCGCACCGGCACGAGCGGCGGTCGGCATCGTCAGCCCGCAAGAGGGCGGGGTAGGCACGCGCTTTAACTTTAAAGCCGACGGTTTTGAGGTCGGCGAGCGGGTTGACTCATGGGTTACTGGCCCTGATGGCAGCGTGAAACCGCGCTACCCGTCGGTTTACGCCGATACGTTCGGAGGAATCGTCTGGTCGTGGGATGTGGCCCCCGGCACGGCTAACGGCGCATGGAACATGACGGCGCGTGGAATCAACAGTGATGTTCGCGTAGTGATTGGCTTCACTGTGGTTGGCTCGCCGTCGGTCACACTTTCCACCAATGTCAGCCCAACATCGGGCGCGGCAGGTACCATCTTCGCCTTCTTCGTCGGCGGACTACAGCCCGGCGAGCGGGTGGGTGCCTGGCTCACCCAGCCCGACGGTTCAAGCAGTAACTTCGATCCCGGTAATGAGTTCCGTGCTTACGCCGATGAGAATGGCTCCGTGAACTGGAGTTGGAAGTCGCCCGCCAATGCGCCCATCGGTGACTGGCTGGTGAATCTCCGTGGACTTAATAGCACCCGCGAGGTGAGATTCGGGTTCAGCATCAGCGGCACCGCGCCCGCTGGCCCCGCCCGTTCGATCACCCCAACGGTGGGTGCGCCAGGTACCATCTTTACTGTCATTGTGGGCGGCTTTAATCGAAATGAGCGGGTGGGTAGTTGGCTCAATCAGCCTGACGGCGGTCAGCGCGAGGCATCGTCCTATATTATCGCTGATGGTAACGGCGTGGCAACCTGGACATGGCAAGCACCCGCCAATGCACCGAGTGGCGTGTGGCAGGCAGTCACGCACGGTCGCGACAGCGGCCTGGAGTCTGCGCTTTCCTTCACTGTCACGGGAACGAACCCGGCACCCGCCGGCCCAAACGCGCCAACCATCAGCGTGACCCCGACTAGCGCTCACCCCGGCGATAACGTGACGATCAGCGTCTCCGGCTTTAGGCACAACGAGTATATTTATTATTGGGCGACCCGGCCCGATGGCCTGCCCGAAGAGAATCGTCCCTCTACTGAGTCGGATAACAATGGCAATGGCACATGGATCTATCATGTGCCTAATAACGCCGTTGCTGGTACGTGGATGATGAACGTCATCGGTGATACGTCCAATCTTAGTGCGCAGGCTTCCTTCAGCGTGACGCTCGATGCCACCATGCCCGACTATAGTGTCACTCCGGCGTCCGGCCCGGCAGGGACGACCTTCCACTTCACGGCCAGAGGCTTCCGTGATAAGCCAGAGAAGGTTTTTTTCTGGTTCAACGATCCGCAGGGGAAGGGTGTAAACGGCCCGGACTGGAAGAACAACAACGAAGATAGCACGGTGAGTTGGGACTGGACATCCCCCGAGAACGCAGTCGGCGGCGAGTGGAGGGCAGTTGCCCACGGTGAGGTATCACACATAGATCGGGTAATCCCCTTCACGATCACACGCGATACGCCCGTTCCCAGTGCGAGCGCCTCGGTGTCGCCAGAGATCGGTGGGCCGGGTACCACTTTCACCTTTACGGCTAACGGCTATAAGGAGGGTGAGAATGTGGGCTACTGGCTCAATCTCCCCGATGGCACGGTGGAGCGTTTTGACCACGAGTTGATCGGCGATGCCAAGGGTCAGGTGACGTGGTTGTGGACAGCTCCCGCCAATGCGCAACGCGGACGTTACACAATGAGCGTTCGCAGTTCGCAGAGCGATAAATTCAGTAATGACGTAGCTCACGACATTCGCTT
>CAIXLU010000341.1 GCA_903920315.1 uncultured Oscillochloris sp. | reverse complement strand
GAGCTGGTTCAGCGTCTTGGTTTCCTTCAACAGTTCCAGCACGACCTGGGCCTTGAAGCTTGAGGTGTAAGACTTTTTCATAGACCTATTGTACGGAACTCTGGCCGCCTGAGTGTCTAGATTCTTGGGTCCAGTATACTTTGAGCATGGCGGGCGCGAGCCGCTAAACTATTCACTCGATTTTGTGCGGCGCACTGGCGGTGAATACTTGAGCCTGCTAGAACTACGTTCAGCGCACGATGCTGAAGTCGCACGGATTTGCTTCGCCAACGGCGAGCCTTTTGGTCAAGTCTGTGAACGTCTGGGTATTCGCCTTGGCCGCGAGCTAAATATGACGGACGACGCTTGGCGCTTCACCCCAACCAACCAGGTACTCCCCGGCGGCGAAGATCCGCGTGACTCTGCGGTCGCCGCTGCGCTGCGTGAGCAGGGCTATCTGGTGCTGCAAGAAGGAAAGCACTTTCATCAATTCGATGATCTATGGGACGAACGACCGAAGTATCTTTTATCATTCGAGAAACTTTCCAGTGCTCAACATTTACTTCCTGCCAATACCACCTACCGCATAAGCCAGCGAGGAGTATCTTCAAGTACCAATGAGCGAACGAGTATTTTTCACCTTCTTCCGCCAGGCAGAATAACAGGACATAACAATCCCACTGAACGAACCCCTTATGAGAGTACGAACATAGACCGTTTACACCTACTTGGGGAAGTTAATACCTTCGCGTTTGATTTTGTTACGCGCCTTAAAGTCAATGTCTACCTGAGCATGTTTATTCTTCAATCAATACCATTTGCAACTACAACTCGTTCCAGAGCTATGCTCTCCCACTCCGCTCTTCGCCTGACCTGCAACCATGCCGGGTACGCGGCACTATGGCGGGAGCAGGTGGGCGAAGCGTGGCGCGAGGAGCGAGCGGCGTTTGACTGGCCGGTACTCAAGGACAACGACGCACGCTGGGCGGTGCGGGCCGCAATTGACGCGGTGGTTGCCGACGCCTACGGGCTGAGCCGTGCGCAGTACGCCCACGTCCTCTCGACCTTCAGCCACAAGAGCTACCCCAAAGCGCCGGGGCTGTGCCTGACCGCCTTCGACGAACTGAAGGAACTGGGCCTGGAGGCGTTCACGCAGAAGCACGACCCCTACGGGGACATCCCGCTCAACGAGGCGCTGCCGGAACCCCAGGTTTCAGGTTTCAGGGGTCAGGGGTCAGGGGTCAGGGGTCAGGGGGCAGAGGTTAGGGACGAGGGGCCAGAAGGGATAGTTGCGGGAGCAACACAAGCTCATCGTGGCCGGAAACTGAAACCTGACACCCGACACCTGACCCCTATCCAGCAGGTGATTGACTTCGCGGCGGCGGCGGCAGCGCGGCAACCGAAGGCCAAGAAGGCGGCGGATGAAACGGCGGGGTATCAGGTTTCAGGTGCTAGGTTTCAGGTTTCAGGTGCTGGGTCTCAGGTTTCAGGGGAGGAGGAACATGCAGCAACGGAAGGCAGTGAGGGCAGCGAATCTGACACCTGACACCTGACACCTGACACCTGGCACCTGACACATGCGCTCGGCGCGGGTGGAGGGGGAGAAGCGGGGGACGCGGTATGTGGCAATCAGGACGGGCGATTGACCCGCAGGAGTTGCCCAGCCAAATCTGGCTGGGCGGCAATTGCAGCAGCAACTCGTGCTGCCTGTCCAACGAAGTCGGGGTCGTAGGTGCAGACGATGATGCCCGCGTGAGATGGAGCCTCGCGATGCAGCCGGATGAAATGCTTGCGGTTGATCGTCACCAGTGCGCGCCGCTGGGCAACGGCGTAGGCGAGTACCTCCTCGTCGGGGACAGCGCGCCCGGCGTTACCCGCGTCCCGGCTCGTCAGCACATCGTAGCCGAGTTGCCGCAACTCCTCGACGACCGGGAGCGGGAAGTTTTCGTTGGCGTAGATCGTGGTCATCCGCTATGCCGCCTCATTCTCGTTGATCTGCGCCGCAATCTCCGCATGGTGCGAGCGGTCGTAGGCCCAGGCGTTCGCCAGATCCTCGGCACGCAGGGCGGGGTAGGCTCGCAGCAGGTCAGCCTCACTCGACCCAAGCTGGCGGGCATGGATAAGCACCCACACAGGGATACGAGTCCGCACGATACAGGGCTCGCCGCCGCTCACGCCGGGTATCGCCTCGATACCGGGGAACGCATCGCCCAGGTCGCGCACGACCCACTGAAGAACCTGAGCCTTCTCGGCGCGGCTAATCTGCTGAAGCAGACGCTCAATATCGTGGATGGCCGTCATGGTGATCACCTGCATAGAGGCGTGAGGTTTCATTTCGTGTAGGCATTATAGCAGGCTGGAGGGCCGCGTGAACGACCCATATGTAAACCTAACACCTGCCCACTTCATCTTTTATATCTGACACCGTTGAAAGGAGCGTTCCCATGCAGATCAGCACCATCCTCTCGCAGATTGATCTTGGCTCGATGGCCCTGCCCGAGTTCCAGCGTGGCTACGTCTGGAGTCGTGACCAAGTTCGTGATCTCATTGCCTCACTCTACCGACGCTACCCGGTGGGTGGCCTGCTGATCTGGAAGACTCGCACCGAGGGTGCTCACGCGAAAGGAGACCAGCCCCTTCAGCCCGGCTATGTCGATCTCATCCTTGATGGTCAGCAGCGTGTCACCTCGCTCTACGGCGTCATCCGTGGGAAAGCGCCCGCCTTTTACGAGCGCCAGCGCAAAGACGAACCCTTCCTCAACCTTTTCTTCAATGTTGATACTGAGGCGTTTAAGTTTTTCTCGCTGCTGGAAATGAAGGATAACCCGCTCTGGGTGAGCGTTACCGAATTACTCCAGAAGGGATTCGGCCATTTCTTTGGGAAGCTAGTTGCCATCACCGGCGGGGACCATGATCGCATGACCCTCTATGTAAATCGGCTTAATGCATTGGCCGACATTAAGAACATCGATCTCCATATCGAGCAGGTCACTGGTGAAGAGAAGACGATTGACATCGTGGTCGAGATCTTCAATAAGGTGAACAGTGGTGGCACCAAGCTCTCCAAGGGCGACCTCGCCCTCGCCAAGATCTGCGCGAGCTGGCCCGATGCCCGCGATGAGCTGCACCGTCGGCTTGATGGCTGGGAGAAGGCCGGGTTCCTCTTCGACCTTGATTGGCTGCTGCGGAATATCACCACCGTGACAACGGGCCAGGCACTCTTCACCGGACTGAGCAACTTGCCAATGCTCACCTTCCAGCAGGGGCTCACGCAGGTCGAGCAACACGTCAATCACCTCCTCAACCTGCTCTCGGCACGCCTGGGCCTCGATCATCACCGGGTTCTCGGCAGCCGCTACGCATTTCCCGTGATGACACGGCTACTGACGACGCACGGCGGTGCTCTGAGCAATATTCGTGACCAGAACCGGCTGCTCTACTTCTACATCCACGCCTTTCTCTGGGGTCGCTACGCGGGCTCGACGGAGTCGGTCATGAACGCGGACATCAGAGTGATGGAAGAGGCTGACGATCCGCTTGCCGGGCTAATTTCCATCCTGCAGCGATCACGCGGTGATCTTCGTGTCCGCGCTGGCGACTTCGCCGGGAACAGCTTAGGCGCACGCTTCTACCCGATGCTTTACCTGCTCACCCGCACGCTTAAGGCCCACGATTGGGGCTATGGCGGGCTGGAGCTGAACGCTCACATGCTCGGCAAGACGAGCGGCCTTCAGGTTCACCATATCTTCCCCAAGGCGCAGCTCAAGAAGCGCGGCTACAAGCAGGGCGAGATCAATGCGCTGGCCAACTTCTGCTTCCTGACTCAGACGGCCAATTTAGAGATCAGCGACCGTGACCCGGCGGAGTACTTCGCAACGGTTGAGGCGTCCTACCCCGGTGCCCTGGCCTCGCAGTGGGTACCAATGGATCGTGATCTGTGGCAGATCGACCGCTTTCGCGAGTTCCTGGCCGCCCGGCGTGAGTTGTTGGCCCAGGCCGCAAACGGATTTCTCGATAGCCTGATCACGGGATCTGCGAGCAGTGCGCCAGTGTCCGAGCCAGCCCTGGAGCGGGTGCATGCCCTGGTGTTCACTATCCCTGGCGGCGCGGATGGTGAGGAGCTCCAGCAGATCCGTACCTGCAACGATTGGGTCGAGGCCCAGGGGCTGCCACGCGGCGAGGAAATGTACGAGCTATCCCACCCTGAAAGCGGTGCGCCCCTCGCGGTGATCGATCTGGCCTGGCCTCGTGGAATCCAGGAGGGTCTGAGCCAGCCGATTGCTCTGCTGTTGAACGAGGGCGAAGAGGTTGAGGAGGTCGTCAATCAGGCTGGCTACCGCTTCTTCACCGACCCGGTCGCGCTCTGCGCCTACGTCGAGCGCGAGGTACTGGCGGTGGCCGAGATGGGAGACTAGCCGATGGCGAAGTGGAATCTGATCGCCCCGCCGACCTTCCTCAACGAACTGCTCGGCCTCCCGGCGGATGTGAGCCGACGGGTGACCCAGAAGGTCAAGGTGATTGAGCGTGACCCGATCTCGGCCCAGGGCGATGCGAAAAAGATCGGCGACCACACGCCGCCGATCTACCGCACGCGCATCGGCAACTACCGGCTCTTCTACAGCTTTGGCGATGGCTGGGTCAAGCTGATCTGCATTCGTAAGCGGGATGATCGCACCTACGCCGATGATCTTCCCGATAGGGGAACACCCGCGACCGCACCACCGGCGAATCTGATCGCCACCGAACTGCCTGAGAAACGTACGGAAGCGGCGACATTCGCCACCGCCGAACCCGCGATCCTGGCCGAGGATGACGAAGCCGATGCACGCTTGCTGGCCCCCGAACCGGCGGCGTCACCTTCAGCAGAGCCACGCCTCCTGCCCGTCGTGATCAGCACTGAACTGCTGCACCAGTGGCAGATTCCTCAGAATCACTGGCCCGTCCTGCTCCAGTCTACGACCGAGGACGACCTGCTGGTGGCGGATCTCCCGGTGGCGCTGTTTGACCGAATCTGCGACATCCTCTTCCCACGCAGTGTCGCCGAAATTGTGCGCCAGCCTGAGTATGTGCTGCCCGAGCCAGAGGCTCTGGATCGTTACATCGAAGGTGAACTGACCGCCTTTCTGCTCCGGCTCGATATACTGGACCCAAGAATCTAGACACTCAGGCGGCCAGAGTTCCGTACAATAGGTCTATGAAAAAGTCTTACACCTCAAGCTTCAAGGCCCAGGCAGTATACAGTTCGTCAATGCGGTGTTTGAGCGCCACTTCCTCCGGTGGTGGCGGTACGGCTTGATAGTACAGGCTGGCACGACTCAGGCCGAGCAGTTCGGCCTGGGTGCGGAGGGGCAGGGCATCGGGCGTGGATTCG
>CAIXLU010000340.1 GCA_903920315.1 uncultured Oscillochloris sp. | reverse complement strand
GCACGCGGCGTGATCATCTCGTTCGTGAAGGAAGGTTTGTCTTTTACCGGCGAGGACTCGCCGATGTCCACCCTGCTCCTCTCCGTGATGGGCGCGTTCGCCGAGTTCGAGCGAGCGCTCATCAAAGACCGCCAGCGCGAGGGCATCGCACTCGCCAAGCAGCGCGGCGCGTATCATGGTCGCAAGCAGGCGCTCACCCCCGCGCAGGCCACGGAGGTGTGCCGCCGAGCCGCCACAGGCGAGCCGAAGGCAGCACTGGCACGTGAGTTCGGCATCAGTCGCGATACCGTGTACACCTATCTGAAGCGTGCGGGATGAATCGAGAAGAACTGACCCTTCTGGGTTCCTCCGCAATGACCAGCGGGTGGCCGGGGAACACCTCGTCGCAGAGGAGGAGATCATGTCTCATGGAGAGCATCGTGCGCCGACTCGCGAGGAGTTGGCGGATCTGGTCGCGGAGATGCTCGGGCTTCCCAAACTCATCGGGAGTCCTAAACAAGAGCCGTGGGCACTCGTCATTCGCGACGAGAAACTGCAACAGATTGGCCAAGTGCGGACAGACCGCCGCGCGGCATGTGTCCGTCTCGGACAGAACCCCGCGCAGATCGCGGCGGAGTTAGCACATCTTGATGCCGCGATAAACCATCTGACACGATACACGGTCGCCGGGTGGTGGATTGATCGCCGTCAGATGTCACTCGCGGACCTGCTTGCCGAGGTCGGTACATCTTCCCGTGTCCGTACCTCTTAACGGACATCGTGCGGCGCGATCCCTTCCCTACGTCGGAGTGCTCTCTACGGGTGGCGTCGCCTCCGCCGACGGCTCCACCGGCGGTGCCGCACGCTTAGCACGCTGCTTCAGCTTCGATGCAATCTTTGTCGTGAAGACCGCAATCGCGTGCTGCTCCGCATCCCACGTCAGCGCTCCCTCGATGATCAGCACGTCTTCCGGATCCTTCATCGCCTCCGCCACCCCCCGCCACTGCTTCACGCCCACATAGACGATGTAGGTGGTCGTCGGCATGACCGCCGGAACCGGGACGCCCTTGGGCATCGCCGGCAGCGGGCTGTTATGGGTCAGCATAAGAATGACGGTATTCCCCCGCTCGACCACGGATGTGGGTCGTCCTATCACGGTCACTTTCACGATATGTGCGCTCCCTTAACCTTCTCGGATCGTGTCTATCACTAATCCCGTGTCGCCCGATCTTCTCGACAGGGGAGACGTGAACCAAACCGCACGGCGTTACCAGCGCGTCCCTACGTCGGAGGACTCTCTGCAGGTGTCGGCGTGGTCGGCGGAGTTGCGCGTGTGGCACGTTGCGCCAGCTTCGACGAAATCTTCGTCGTGTAGACCGCAATCGCCTGCTGCTCGGCATCCCATGTCAGCGCTCCCTCCATGATCAGTTCGTCCTCGGGATTTTTCATCGCCTCCGCTACCCCCCGCCATTGCTTCGCGCCCACATAGACGGTGTAGGTGGTCGTCGGCATGACCGGCGGGATCGGGACGCCCTTGGGCGCCGACTGCAGCGGGCCGTTGTGGGTCAGCGTGAGAATCACCGTATTCCCCCGCTCAACCACGGACGTGGGTCGGCCGATGACCGTTATTTTCACGGTGTGTGCGATTCCCTGACCTTCTCGCACCGTGTCTATCAGGACCGCCCGTGTGTCCCATGTGATCTTCTCGACAACGGGGGCAGGAGCAGGAGCAGGGGCGGAGGCAGGCGTTGTCTTCGGTCGGGGCGGGTTCTGCGGCTGCGGGTTCGTCTGAGGTTTCGGGGGGAAGATCCGCGCCCATTCCTCATGGGAGAGCCGTCTCTTCGCCAGGAAGAGAAACACACCCCCCGGCGTC
>CAIXLU010000339.1 GCA_903920315.1 uncultured Oscillochloris sp. | reverse complement strand
TGCTGTGACCCCCGTAGCTTCTTCGCTATCGCGTTGGCTGAGTACCCCGCTTTGTGTAAAGTCTTTATGGTGTCATCATCAAGCCCAAGGCTCATATCATCACTGATATTCAACGCGGGTGTATCAGTATCACGAGCGATATTTGGCAGCATATCGCCCATATCGCCGAGTATCGGCCCCCGCGCTGGTACTGATATGCCGGTATCAGTCGTAGCTGTGTGCGGCGGGTACGTGACAACGCTTAACACATCGCCTTCTTTCACCGGAGCCAGATCGAACCTCAACAGCCCCCAGACGTTGCGATCTGGATACCACACAACAGCGGGTCGGGCCATCAATTGTGCGGCGGTCATGGTCGCAGGAGGACATCCGTGGTACTTCGCACGTACCCCAACGGTTGCCCCAAGAAAGACAATCACATCAAAGCACGTACGCAGCGCCCCTTGCCCTTGTAGGCCCAATGACTCCACATCGTCGCTTTGGGCCGCGATGAAGATGACCTCACAGACCTTTCTCCCTTGAGTTATCCGACCCGCCAGGATTTTCGCAGCATTGACGCGGCCCTGCTTTCCATCGAGTTCGGCGGCGATAGCAGGGAACTCATCGCCAATAACAAGACGCTGCGGAAAGCACATTTCTTTGCGCACGCCAGCGGCCAGGTCAACGAAGCGCTGTTGCATAGCGGTGTTCATCGTGGTTAGCTCCGCGCCGATGGCATCCCATGCCAACCCACCACCCACAACCCGGCCCTCCCATTTCCCCGGTGACGAATGCGGATCAACAGCGATGATCTCATCTAAGATGTCACTACGGCGATGAACCAGTGTACGGAGCAGGGTTGTTTTACCCGCGCCTTTATTTCCGATGATCATGATGTTGATCGGCGCGGGATCGTCGGCGATGTCCGATAGCTTGATGAGCATCGGCGGTGCTAGTAGTCCCACGTCGGACTTCGCCATCGGTGCAGCATGGGTGGAGCTAACCAGCGTAGGCCGCGCCTTCGATTTCTTCGCAAGCTGGTCTACGGGTATTCGCCAATAGCCAGCGAACGCAGGATCAACACCGTGTGCCCGACACTCTGCCTCTGTACGTAGGTATTTAAACTTCGTCGAAGACTTATCGCGGCGTGTCCACCAGATCAAAATCCACGCAACCGCCATGATTCCTACACCAACAAAGGGATCAGAGACAAGCGTGATGAAATCCATTGCTATTCCCCTAGAATCCGATGCGCTGGAGAACGCCCAGTGATTTACGTATCATCGATATCGATCCCATTGTGACCCTCTCCGGGGGGAAAGTCAAGATCACAGAGACCACAATGCCAATGACGACCGGCGTCGTACCCGCCGATGGAATCGTATAGCCGTTCATCAATGGAACAACCTTGCCGCCCACAGCGATCACCACGCCGTATACGCTGGTTGCAAAATCTAGACCTGCCACCGTCGCCGCAAGCCAAAGCACCCAGCCGGGAAGAACCTTGCGACGCTCCCAGCCAAGGATTTCTACAATACTAAACGCCACAGGCACAATGTACCAATGCCATCCTTCAAGATCGTACACATAGCCAAACCAATGCAGGATAGCCAGGACGGCCTGATTCGTGAAGTACGCGCCGCCTAGCCAGAGCGCCGCCACAAGGCCCAACGACACAACGCTCATTACAATGTCAGAGATTGCATCGTTGCGAGAGACGCCACCTAGTTCCTTTGATGAGACAGCCACGATTATTCTCCTGGTATAGTCATCCAAAGTTAAGCTCAACAGGAGGGTGCTAAGGTTCGCACCCCCATGTGTCAGACCGACGTCGTCTAGCTCTCTTCGACATCCGGCGGCGTGGTGCCCCGGCCCTTCGTCCTGGTCGTCAACCATCGCTCAATCTCAGAGCGCCGGATGTAGAATCCACGGGGCAAATCCAAGTACTGTAACTCGCTGCGTGCAAGCATAGCCCCAAGTGTCTTACGGCTGACACGCATCAGCGCCGCTGCGTCTTTGCTATTCAGAAGTTCGTCGTTGTCCATCACCGTCGCCTGATCTTCGTCGTATCCATCCGTAGAATTGTACCCGACAGACGATAGGGTGCGTACGATGACCGTTGCGGGTATCGTGATCATAGCCAGTACCCGCCAGTGATGGCGCGCATACCAAGAATATCCCCACAGAAAGCATCCAACGATACTTCACGATTCACGGCATCTTCGCGGAGAGCTTCGTATTTCGATTCCGCAATCGTTACCTGTACGATACGCGCTGGCTTTCCGGATGTCGCTAGCACCTTATCCATGTTCTCGATACTGTGCAAAAGCGGTGTCACGGGCCTTGTCCGTTGCCATTGGGATATATGCTAGTCTTCTTTGCCTCATCAGAATGCGAAGTAGAAAATGATCGTAGCGTGCTGAATCTTCAAGCGTTAGGACTTACGCAGTTGAAAATCGAAACCGCTTTGCAAAGCCTTAAACCGCGATTCTGCCTGCTAAGTGGACATGGCTTACAGATGCGGTAAACCGTCTTAACTGCGTAAGTCCTAGTACAACCCCTATTGTCGTATTAATTCGGCATTGTACCACGCGGTACACTTGATTACTACGAAAATCACACCTTTCCACCTGTAGAACGAAGATATGCCAGAACGCCCCTCTTTCGAATTTTCATAGCCCCGCCGGTCTGGGAGCCTAGCGAACTCCACCTCCACCTCCAGGTACAGGAACTCGTGCAGGCGACACTGCCCGAAATCATCCTCATAACGGTGGAGGGACTCTCTCTGCCCAAGGCGCAAGAGATGACCCAGACCTCAAACCGGGCGCTGGCACGTCGCCTCGGCCTCGGCTCCAACGGCGGTGTCGCTGCGGTGCGGATCGGCACGACCATCAAGGAGTGGGAAATCGAAGGCGGCGTGCGTCTCTTCGACGTGCCGGATCTCTTTGCAGATGATCAGGCAGAACGAGAAGAACACCTCACGATTGCGGCATAACAGACACCGCGACGCCCCCGGCTCACCGGGGGCGTCGGAGGGGCAAAGGTGTGCTATAATTGCCCGCGTACACTTTAAAATCTCAAGAGGCCCCATCCATCGCCGAAACTTTAGAGAAGATAAAGCGATGAACAGAGCCTCTTGATTTCACACGCGACAAGGATCGCCGTCGCAGCGACCACATCGTCACCAGATCGTACTCAGATATGACGCTGCTGTCAAGTACGGCGAATCTTGTTCCGCCATACCCTCCGGGGTATGGCCGCAGGAGTCATCCATGACTACCTCACGATGGCTCGCCTACCCATACCACCGGGGACGAACTGCTCGTCCCCACCTTCGCCGCCGTACTGCCCCGATGGGCATCCCTGGAGCGACCTCATGAACAACCTGAGTGCGATTACACCAGCACCATCGAATATTTCCGCACCCCAAACACGCCAGAAATATGTACATGGGCCATCATGCAGCGAACAACCGTCGGCCAGACCGTCGCCGGATACCGTAACGACGACAGCAACGATAGCGAGAGGGCCACCTCGACACAATAGTGACGGAAATGACAAAGCCCTGGAGAAAAACCCAGAGCTTCGTTCGTGTCTATCAATTTTCGGTGTCCGAGACTCGCGCAAACGAGTTGTTCGGAGAAAAGTACATCCATGTCTGATTATAGCATACCCATCCCGCCACACAATTCTCATCGCCACGAAACACCCGTACACCTCATCGTCTGGCGTGCATGCGTGTCTCCTGCACCGCGACTCTTGTTTCGCCATACCCTCCGGGGTATCGCCGCAGGAGTCATCCATGAATAGCTCACTGTGGCTCGCCGACCGCTCCCCCACAACATCCCAAGCCGACCCTCCACCCTTTTCCGCCGTCCCGGAAGAGTTGCGCACGCGTCCTCAGTGGGTAATCTGGCGCTACGGCCCGCCCCGCAACGGGGGGAAGCGTCCCAAGATGCCCTACAACCCCCTCAGCTTTGCGACGGCCAGCGTCACCGACCCCTCGACCTGGGCCACCTTTGATGAGGCACTCGCGGCACTGAAAAGCAAGAGCGGAGCCTTCAACGGTCTCGGCTATGTCTTTAGCGCAGACGACCCCTTCACAGGGGTGGATCTCGATGGTTGTGT
>CAIXLU010000338.1 GCA_903920315.1 uncultured Oscillochloris sp. | reverse complement strand
GTTCGGGCCACCGTACCGATCTGCGTCCAGGTTGTGCCGTTCGTGCTGCGCTCCACGTAGAAGCCCGTGGCGGTGGGCGAGTTACTCGTCCAGTTCAGCGCAACTGAGGTATTGGCGGGTGTCGCCGCTAGCCCGGTCGGTGCATTCAGCGGTATCACGACCGTAACCGTGGCCGAGTTCGCGCCGGTGCCGGTCGCATTGGATGCCGTTGCCCGGTAGTCGTAACTCGTGCCAGCCAAGACGCCCGTATCAATCGTCGTGGTGCTGTTTGCCGTGGTACTGACGGTCATCCAGGTCGCCGGCCATGCGGTACCTGTCACCCGACGCTGGATCTGGAAACTAGTGATCGCGCCGGTGCCGGTCGCGTTCAGGCTAATCGTCACCTGCGGGCCAGCCTGGGCAGTGACGGCGATGGTCACCGTTGGCAGGGTGAGTGGCGTCACGATGTTCGATGCCGTCCCGACCACCACCGCCCCATTCCTGGCGCTGACGCGGTAGTCGTAGCTCGTGTTCGCCGTGAGGCCGGTTGCGATACCCGTGGCATTGTAGGTGGTGGTATTGGCGTTATTGATGTTCGCCGACACCATACCTGCCGCAGCCGTCCAGTTTCCACCGCTCGGCTGCCGATCAATGGTGTATCCCGTGATCGTGCCGGTCGGCTTCGTCCAGGAGAGCCTAACCGAGGTTGCCGTGACCGTACCGAGGGTCAGGGTCGGCCCAACCAGCACCGTGGCCGAGGCCGAAGCTGGGCCTTTACCGCCCGTGGTGGCGAGGGTGTTGTCGGCGATGACGTGGTAGTAGGTACCAGCAACACTGACCGTGTCGTTGTAGGCCGTGATTGTCCCAAGGACGCTGGTTAGCACCGTCCAGGGGCCGGTGGCCGTGCTAGACTGCTCGATGATGTAGTTCTGGATTGTGCCCGTGCCGCCCGGTGCTGTCCAGGCCAGGGTCACGCCCGTCCCACCTGCGTTGGCGGTCAGGCCCGTCGGCGCGCTTGGCAAGGTCAGGGCGGTGGCCGGAGCCGAGGCTGGCCCGGTACCCGCGCTGTTGACCGCGACGACCTGATAGTCGTAGCTGGTGTTGGTTGCCGCCGTGCTATCAACGTAGGAGATGGCGGTGTTCGGAAGAGTCGTCGTGAGAGTCACCCACGCGGAGGAAGCGACTGTCCCGACGACGCTGGTGCGGCGCCCAACCTGGTAGTTACTCACCACACCGGTCGGCGCGATCCAGTTCAGGGTAACGCCGGTTGTATCCGCAGTTGCAGTGAGGCTCGACACGGCGTTCGGCAACACCAACGGCACGTTCACCGTGAGGACGTTCGAGGGCAAGCCAGGGGCGGGCGTCGAGTTGTTGGCAAGAACTCGGTAGAGGTAGGTCAGACCGCTCGCAGCGGTCTTGTCGGTGTAGCTGGTGGTGCCAATAACCTCGCCGCCAAGGTTCGTCCATGTGGTGCCATTATTGGTGCTGATCTGAACCTGGTAGCTCGCGGCACCGCTGGCCGGGACACTCCAGTTCATCGTCACCGCACCGGCACTCGCCGTACCAACCAGGGCAAGGTTCGTCGGGGCGTCGGGCAGTGTCACCACGTTGAGGTTGCCCGAGGGGGCGCTATCACCCAGCCTGGCAGTGGTGGCGATGATGTGGTAGTAGTAGCTGGTGTTCGCCGCAACCGTTGTGTCAACGAAGGATGTGGTGGCGGTGGGGGCACCCATCGGACTCCACGGGCCATTAATATCGGGGCTGCGATAGACCTGATAGGTATCAACTGCGATGGTGTTGCCGGGAAGCCAAGTCAGGCTCACCTGATTCTGACCAGGCTGGAGGGACGCATTCAGGTTGCTCGGCGCTGCGGGCAGGGTCGCCTTCACGGTCACAATGATCGGCTGTGTCGTCGCACTCGCGCCGGTTGCGTTGCTCGCGCTGACGCGGTAGAAGTAGGTCAAGTCTGCCGCAACCGTGGTGTCGGAGTAGGTCGTGGCGGTTGCCGTACCGATGGTTTGCCAGGAGATCAGGTTGTTGCTGCGCTCGACCGTGTAGCCAGTGATCGTACCAGCCGGGGCAATCCAGCGCAGGATCACCGAGGGCGGCGACGAGATCGGCACACTGCTCAGACCCGTCGGCGCATTGGGCAGGGTAAGTACGGTGATCTGGGCTGAGGTGGTGCTGCCCACCGCATTGGCGGCGATAACTTGATAGACGTAGGACGTATTGGCCACGACGGCGGTATCGGTGAAGGAGGTACCCGTCACCGGAGTGCCCAAATTCGTCCAGGTGGCACCCGTATCGGTGCTGCGCTGAACGGTGTAGCCCGTAACCTTGCCCGTGGATGCTGTCCATGTCAGATTCACGCCCAAGGGCGCGGCCTGGAAGGAGGAAGCTAGGCGTGTCGGTGCGCCCGGCGCGACAACTGGTGCCGGCACGGTCACATTCATCGCTGCCGATGGCGCAGTAGCCACATTGCTACCCACGCCGGTTCCGCCCGCGTCGTTATAGGCGACGATCTGGTAGCTGTAGCTACCGGCGGTGGCCGGGGTATCGGTGAAGGTCGTCGCATTAGCCGCGAGCGTGGCGATCTGGCCGTAGGTGCCGATGCTCGTTGTGGTGGTGGTATTCCTCCCCCTCGTCGTTGTGGTGATGGTGATCGGAGCACGCAGGACGCGGTAGCCGATCTCGGCCTTGCCAATGCCCCACGAGTTCCCCGCGACGCCAAAGGTCGGGACGAACGGGGTTGTATCAGCCCAGTTAAGAACGACCGTGTTGCCCAGGACGGCCTGGTAGGGAGCAGTGGTGGTAGGGACAGAAGCCGGGTCAAAGTTCCCGACGGCCACACCGGTCGGTGCATCCGGCGCGGTGCGCTTCGTGTTGAACACGATTGGGCGCATCATATCGTTCTCTTCGTGGCCAAGCAGGTGGCAGTGCCACACATACTCATCGCCGAAGTTGAACAGCGCATTCACCGTCGTGACCGGGTTGCCCAGCGGATCTTGGGGCCAGAAGCCCATCTTCGAGCCAAGGGGCATGGTCACATCGAGCGGGCGGATGCTCTGGTAGGTACCGAAAGGTGATCGCGCCGCAATTGGGCGCAGAGCCACAATCGCGTCCTCCAGCGGGTTCATGCGAACGGTATCTTTCCAACCGATCTCATTCGCCTCGGGCAAGCGCACTTGGCCGTCCCAGCCAACCCGGTTGATGATCTGGACGTTGAAGAGGTGGAAGTGGATGGCGTGGGTATCAACGCCGTTGTGCGTCACCTTCCAGATCTGGGTGCCGTCGCCAAGTGTCCCCGTAGGCGCTGCGGCTGTGATGGAGTCGTCAATATTCTCGGTACTCGGGTCAATGTAGCCCAGGGGGATCGTTGTCTGGTTGACGCCCGTGGTGTTGGGGATCTCAACGCCCATTGTGGCGTTCATACGCCCGTAGTCGAGCTCAAACAGCTCCTGGATGGCCTTTGGCTTCATACCGATGGTGATCGGCGCGCTGCCGCCATTGGGGGTGAAAGTCAGGCTCGTGTTCTGGATGCGTGAGGTCACAGAGGGGAAGGTCTTGCCATATGTGCTGTTGTAGTCAGGCTCCGGGACGATGATCGGATCCTGCGATAGCGCAAAGGTGGTATTGAGCGCCGTCTTCAGGGTGGTCATGCGGGCCGAATCCTGGTCGTAGCGCAGGCCGGTGGGCGCAGTATCTGGCCCCGAAACCTGGAACTGCATGATCGTCCGGGTGTTCGGCCCGTAGGCAGCCAGGGTGGTGGGTGCGCCACCCGAGTCGCTCTGGTCGAAGTCGCCGGTGTAGTAATCGTAGCGCGGGTCGAAGGCCGGAACTGGCGCGGGCGAGTCGTTGTAGAGGATGAGCTTGGAGCCAGCCGGCACCTTCGAGAAGTCAACGATCACGTCGGCACGCTCGGCGGGGGCCAGCATCAGGGTGTGGGTGTTGATGTTGGTGACGACGATGTTGCGCAGGTTGTTCTCATAGCCAACCGGGCGGTTGTTCAGAATCACCGGCGCGGGCAGGAATCCGCCCTCGGTGCCGATCTGAATCCACGACGGGCCAACGGTCTTCTGGTTCGGCACGCCACCCAGGCGATTGTCGTTTGGCCAGGGAGGAACGATACCCATCGGCAGAGGCTTGCCGGTGGCGGGCACCATGTCCACTTCGCCGGCGTTGGGGTCGTTCAGGTTGCCCTGCGCGTCCCACAGGTCGCCGTTCGATTTGGCGTAGTAGAGCTGAAGGTTGAGCGAGCGATCATTCGCGGCGTTCAGAATGCGGAAGCGGTAGACCTTCTGCTCAAGTTTCAGGTACGGGTAAGCGACACCGTTAACCACCGGGGTGTCCATAAAGGCTTCCGGTGTAAGCGATGGGTTGTTGATGCCGGGGATCTCCGGGCCTTCGCTGGTACCTGCCACGGCGTAAGGGTTCGGAACCGTGCCGTGGGCCGGGGCCGTCGGCGGCCAGAACCACTGGCTGTAGTCCCAGCGACCCATCGCATTGGTGCCGTTCATGTCAACTGGGTTCTGGTTCGGCATATAGACGTGCGGCATCCAGAGGCCGCCCAGGGCCGGGGCCGTAACGCCTGTTCGCCAAATATGGTTCCAGGTCGGATCCTGAACATTGAGCTGCTTCGGCCCAGGGACGAAGGTCTTGTCCTGAATAATCAGGGGGATCTGGGTCGAAGGGACAGTCTCCGCAGGGACGTTCACGCTTGTTCCGGGGATGGTGCCGCCCGCAACCAGGGTCTGCTCAAACGTGTCGGTGAGCAGGTAGCCTGCCGCCTCGCCCGCGTAGACGTTCAGACGGGTGATGCCGTAGGAGTGGTCGTGGTAGAACATGAGCCGGGCGCTCTGCTGATTGCTGTAGAAGAAGGTCATCTCACCCGGCGCAGAGGGCGGCATGTCCGGCACGTCCTGGGTACTCACACCCTTGGGATACGCGGTCGTCTCACCCGCCGGGGTTGTCCACTGGTGGGGCGTCCCGTCGCTGATCCAGGGGGTCAGGCCACCATGAAGGTGTAGGGTGGCGCGGTTCTGGGTGTAGAATTCGGTGCCGCCATTCGGCCCAAGGCCCGCGCCCATCACGGTTGTATCGGTGGGAACAAAGAGATCACCGCCGCTGCCGGTGGGCAGCAGGTTGATGAACTTGATCCGCACGGGAACATCGCGGCGGGCCACGATGGTTGCGCCAAGGTAGTGGGGTTGGGGCCAGCCGGTAATCTTCCCGCTGGTATCGCGGGTCACCTGATACGCCGTGGCAGGATTGTTGAGTTGCACATAGCCACGCAGCTTGGAAGCCGGTAGATCGCTGTGGAACTGCTGGTTGTACTCGACCAGACCAATCTCGTAGTAGTCCGAGCCGGGGTACGAGGTCGTATCAGCAACAGCGAGATCAATATACTGGCCAAAACTATTCGCACCGGCAGCCGTCAGACCAGGCAGCGAGTCGACAAACTTACGAACGCCGCCGTAGCCGCTGCCGCCAGCGGTCACCGCAATCTGCGTGACCTGGCCGGTAGCCGAGTCAATCGAGGCCATCGCGGTCGCACCGGAGCCGTCACCAACGCCGCCCAAAATACTAACAGTTGGGTCAATGGTGATGATCGGAGCCTTCGTGTAACCCGAGCCGGGGTTAGTCACCTTGATGGCGGTGACCACACCACGGGTGACCACACCTCCCGATCCAACCACCGTCTGCACCGTCGCAATTGCCTCAGCGCCAGTGCCAGTCGTATCACCCGTAGCGGGGGCGATAACGGCATTCGGGGGAAGCGGGCTGTTCGCATAGTTGGGAGAAGTGCCGAAATAATCAGGGATTTTGGGATCAATACCATTTGCCGCATGCGCCTCATCGGGAGCGACAGCGGTTTGGGCCAGCGAGACCACATCACGAATTTCGGCACCACGGCGAGCTTCGGCAGCGCGATGAGCAGCAGCATGGCGCTCTGTAGAGGTAATCTTGTGTTCCATCACCATCGGCACACCGTGCGGTCCCATGGGTTTCGTCCCATTTGCCGCTAGGTTCAGAAAACCGATCGACCCAGTGACCAACAACTGCACCACGAGAATCATCGTGGTGGCCATAACAATCCTACGTCTCATGGAATCCCCCTCCGTCATCATCGTAATCTACAGGTATCACGTCACATTGTCTTGGGGTGCGACCGAGCGGTTGTGCCGATAAACAGTGGTTAACAGAACCCCCTCCGCCACTGTCGTGGATGTAACCTCTCGCGCTGGACTACAGGATTTTGTGTGCCTTTTTTACCTCCTCGTCGTGCAAATCGCTCAACCTCGTGTGGAGTGCGAAAATTCAGGTCGCACAAAACCCACCCTCTGGAGGCTGGCTCCAGTATGAGAACGGGGCGATGTCAGCGTGGGCAAACATGCGGTACCTGGCGACGCTGCTTCGGTATGTAATGTTAGCTTAACAAGTGATGGATGGAACTAGTTACCCTTCAC
>CAIXLU010000337.1 GCA_903920315.1 uncultured Oscillochloris sp. | reverse complement strand
CTCCAATGGGTTGTTCGATTTAACGATGGCTACTCCCACAGGCACCAACGTTCCTGGTATGAACGTCCCTGCATTGCGTAGTCTCGTCGTCGGTTCGCTGATGCAGAATCTATCGGTATTTCTCGATGAGGCTGTGGTGGTGCAGGGAGTCACGACAGGTCTACCAACTCGTCGTGCAGCTATTGGAAAGAGAGACTAATGGAAGAGCAGATCAAGGCACGCATTGCCGAGCTGAAGGAAGAACACGCACGGTTCTGGCAAATCTTCCTCACGTCAGATCTAGGTCGGCGTATCCAGGCAATCGAGGGCGCAATCCCAGAGCTAGAGAAGCTACTGCCCAAGCAAGAAGACGCGGCGATCCCCAGCGCCGAGTAACACAAAACGGCCCCCAGCTCTCCAGAGCTGGGGGCCGTGGTGATTCTCCGCCAGTGGCCTACCCGGTGGCCAGACCCGCCAGCACCTGCTCAGGCGTCTGCACCAGCACCACACCAATGAGCCGAGTCAGGTGTTCGCGGTCGCGGCTGATCAGGGTTGTGTGCATGCGCTGCGCTACGGCGGCATAGACCGCATCGGCACCGCGTAGCCGATGCCGGGCGGCCAGCGCAGACGCCTGCTTCGCTACGCCTTTGGGCAGGTTGACCAGGCTGACGTTGGGACGTGAGGCGACGGCATGGGCGAAGGTGTAGCCGAGTTGGGCATTGGTGCGAGAGCGGCTGATCGCCCCCGCGATCTCGACCAGCACCAGGGTGGGTAGGATAACGACTATCTTACGGGATTCCAGCTCCGCAATCATCTGACGACTTGCGGCGTACCCTTCTTCGCGTTGGTCGCAGCTATTGACCCAGATGCTGGAGTCTATCGTGTAGATCATCGGCGGCTCTCCGTGAGCTCTTCGCTTGCGGTGCGCTCACCGAGCCAGCCACCGCGATCCGCGTCGAAGTGCTTCCACAGATCGGCGATAGGTTCTGCGGGTTTCACATCTTCCTGTTCCACCAGTTCGATAATCAGGCGGGAAATCAACCTCGCCCGTTCGGGCGGGCTGAGGTGGTGAAAGGCGTTTAGCGCATGGTCATACTGTGCAGACATGGTAATCCTCTACTTGGTGATCTCATACTCGTCAGGCCGACCCGCGTGGATGGTGAGCGTGGGATTGAGCTGACCCTTCAGCTCTGCCTGCAGCAATCCGTAGTCCGATTCCTTGCGCCCGTTCGGTTCCAATCCTGTCGCCACCTTGATCAAAACTCCCTGCCCTGCCTTCTTGTAGCCGCCCTTACCGTCGGCGATAAACAGCGCATCGGACGAGATCAACCGCATGATTATGTCGGCTTGCATGCGGCGCAATTCCTCGTTGCGCTCGTTGCGCGACAATTCCTCGTTGCGCTCGTTGCGCCCCATTGCAATCGGGCGCAACGGCTCGTTGTCGGTTGCCGCAATGGGCGTTAGTGCGTGTTTTGTGGCGATCTTCTGGCGCATCAGCGTGACATAATCAGCGATGGGTTCACGCCACCCCCACAGCATTTGAGTGATCATCACGAGAGCGGCGGCCCCGATGATGTAGGCGAAATCAGACGGAGTCATGCGTGCTACCGTGTCCATAGTCCATGCTCCTAGCGGACTCCGATCCAGCGGAGTCCCTGCATTACGGCGCGTTCAGGGAGATATGTTAGCACAATCGCCCAGAGTACTAACACCCAGCGACCATCCCCCGATGCCCACGTATGTATCCTCCAAGCATCCTGTGCAGGATAGAGGTACCCAGCAAAGGTTGACCCAATATCACTCCCATGCATGAACAGCAGCAGGATGATGGCCAATCCCCAACTCGGCAGATGATTCGAGCTGGTGGGTGGCCCAAACTTTACGCGGGTTTCCACGGTGCTATAGAGCAATCCCAACGGAACGAACAGCAGCCACCACCACCCGGTGGGCATCGGAATGCTCACAGGCAGGTGAATCAGGCTCAACAAGAGATTGAGTGTGATAATCCACCCCTCTAGGCTGTACCGTGCGCCTAAAGGCCAGAGAACCACCCCGACAAGGATAGCCACGATGCCCAGGGGCCAGATAGGACTCGTGCGTCGGGTTGTGGGTGCCGCCGATGCCGCCGGTTCGTCTTTGGCCTTGATCTCGCGTGATGCCACTGCCATGATTAGCTCCTGCCTTTCTCAATCGCTGTCTCTACCACGTCAAGGTTGTCCTTGGCCAAGATCTTCAATGTCTGGAATAGCGCCTCTCGCGGATCGTCGCCGCTGTACGGTTCATACTCCCAGCAGACCAATGCCGCAACCAGCGTGATCGCCGTGTCTGGTATCGCCTCAATCACGCCGGCCAACATAGACTCGGCGTGCTGCAGCAGTATGGCCTGAGATGTTGGGGTGGACTTCTTCACGGGGGCGGCCTGCGGTGCCTCAATGATCGGCGCGTCCAGATCGATCTTATGAGCGTCGGCAACATCCCGGATCTCGGCGATCCGTCCGGCGCGGATTGTCGCATCCTGCATCGCTTCGGCAGCAGTGAAAGCCTGCTTGAGCCGCCAGCGTGCATCCTCACTGCCTACCGGCCACTTCTGCGCTTCGGTGAGGCTGTAGCAGCTCTGGCAGAACTTCCCAATGAGCATCGTTCCGACACTACGACAGTGAGCGCAGCGGAATTCTTTGTTGTATGCCTCCAGCCTCACCAGCGCGTCCCGCGCCGAGTCAAGCCGAGCCGACCACGTCCCGTAGACCTCTGGCTGCATCCCCTCACGAGCGGCGTCGAGCTGCGTGCGGAACGTCGCTGCCCACTGCATATCCTCTGCGAGCTGCGTTGTTCCCTCTCTCAAACGTCGCTCAAGCATTCCTATCCCGGCTTCTACGTGGCCGGGAGGGAAGGCAGACAGTGCAGGGGCAGTTGGCGCAATCGTCGCCGTCGCGAGTGAGGCGACAGGAAATAACGGCTTATCCGTGACGATCCCACTGATCTGGCGCAGGGTCTGCCAGCGCGGGCCGTCGCCAATCCCCGGAGGGGGAAGCAACTTATAGAGCCAGAGCGGTGCTCCGCTGATGCCTTCCCTGTCGAGTCTCGTCTGGCCGGTGAACTCCCAGCCCCGTGCCATCAACGCATCCAGAACCACCGTGTTAAGCGGAGGTGCCGCCTCGTAGGCGTCCATCTCCTCTACCACCACCGGCACGGCTACCGGGCGAGCAGGGGAAGCCTGGGGCATTGTGTAGGTCTTGCCGTCCGCTCCCTGGCGTTCGGTCAGCCTCGGAATTTCCGAGGCTGAGGTAAGCTCGATCCTCACGCTGGCGACTGTCTTGTCTGAGCATCGCACCTTCCGGGCAATCTCCGCATTTGACCACTTCACCCACTCCTCATCCCTCAGCAGTACCTCAATCGCCCTGCGCACATCGGCCCGAGTGCGGCGCAGGCCATGGGTCGCGTTGGCCCCAGCGGCGTATAGCACGGCATCCCGCCGATCTCCCTTCAAGACCCGTGCCCATACGATGGTGCGGCCCGCACGCTGGGCCGCTTCGACCCGGTGGAACCCATCGGCCAGCCAGTGGATGCCTTTAGGGTCTTTTACCACCACCACTGAGTTCTCTACCGTCCATTTCCAGCGGTCATCCCGCATCGTTTCGGCATATGCCTCAACCGTCTCTTCGTTGTTCCCTACCCGCGCCTGGGTACCACCATCGCGCCGGATGGTGGATACCTCTGTGGGGAAGATAGGTGCTTTTGCGAACTCTGTCGTGGTCATTGCACTCCCCCTGTGCGTCCGGCGGCGCGGTTGTGTAGCAGCTCCGAAAGCAACAGCATCGCAGTGTCGCTCAGCGTGTATGGTTGGAAGTCCTGATTGACGTAGGCGTGGGCCTTCGCCCCTTCT
>CAIXLU010000336.1 GCA_903920315.1 uncultured Oscillochloris sp. | reverse complement strand
TTCGTCAAGGTCGGCGTTATGGTAGCGCCCGAGGTTCTGGGGCGAACTGCTGCCAAACAGGGCACCGGCAACGTCCGCAGGATCGGGGTAGTCGGCGCACCAGGTTTGGAAGAAGAGATTGCCGCGCCCGTCGCCCAGCATACTTTTGGCGTAGCCCGTCGGCTCCAGTTGCTCAATCTTGATCCGTGCGCCCAATTGCTCCTGCCACATCTGCACAAGTACGCCAACACCCGGCTCAACCGAGATGCCGTCGCCGCTGGTGGTAAGCGTAATCGCGGGAAGTGCATTGCTGCCGCTGTAGCGCGACTCGGCGAGACGCTGGCGGGCCAGCGCCGGGTCGAAGGTTATTCCCCGAAAATCGGAGTTGTAGCCCGGCAGAGCCGGTGGGTAAAGTCCGTGGGCCAAAATACCCGCGCCGCGCAGCACGCGCTCATGGTAGCGCTGCCGGTCTACGGCCAGGGAGAACGCCTGACGCACCTTCGGGTCGTCGAAGGGCGCACGGCTGGTGTCGAAGGCGACGAAAGAGGTGCAGAGCTGCGGCACCTCGCGTACATCGGCGCTGAGACGACGATCTATACTGCCGACAGAGGCCCGCTCCGTGTCGCTCAGGTGGATCTGATCAACCTCGCCCAGCACGTACTGGTGGATTCCGCTGTAGCCCACATCCAGCTTGGCGATCATGTAGCGCATGATCGGCGGCGTGCCGTAGTAGTGTTCGTTGCGCTCGTAGATTTTTACCTGTCCCGGCTCCCAGCGGATGAGCCGGTACGGCCCGCTCCCGTTGGGGTGGCGATACCACTCAACGCCGCTCTGCACATTGGCTTGGTCAACAACCAGGGCCGCGCCGCCGGTCAACTGCATGAGAAAAGTGGGCCTGGGCGCAACAAGCGTAACCTCCAGGGTGTAATCGTCGGGAGCGCGCAGGCCGCTGATCGTTTCTGCCGTGCCGGATCGCCGCTCCTGCACACCCGCAATGCCGCCTAAGAATGACGTCACGGTATCTGAGTGGATGTTCGGGCTGGCCGCACGCTCCCAGGAATAGATTACGTCGCGGGCAACTACGGGACGGCCATCCTGGAAGCGGGCATCGCGGCGTAGGAAGAACGTATAGGTCAGGCCGTCGGCGCTCAATGTCCAGCCCGTCGCGAGATCCGGCTGGAGGCTTAGGTCGGGGGCGAAGCGCAGCAGCCCGCTAAACACCAGCCGGTCGCCCGGCCCGCTGGCCGGGTCGTCGGCCTGTGGACTGAGCGAATCCTGATCGGTGTAGATATACGCCTGACTGCGCGGCACCCCGTAGACCTGCGGCTCGGAAATTATGATGCTGTTGAAGATTTGCTCGATAGTCTTCCGCTCTGGGGCGAGATCTTGCTCCGTCCCGTAGGCGATCATGGTGATCAGTTGCGGCCCGTTGGCCACCGAGATCATCAGGCTGCTGACCGTGCCATTGGGAGGCTTGGGGCGATACTCGCTACGCCACGTCGGGTCACCGGCGGTGGTTTTCGCCGCCTGACTCTTCAGCACATTCATGCCACCAAACCAGTCGCCGATCTGGGCCTGGGTATCTGTAGCGTCCACCTTCAGGCTCTTATCCTGATTCCTCACTGTGCGCAGGATAAGCAGGAAGACCGTATCGGGCTTATTAGCGAGTTGCACCAGCGTGCCGGGAACAGCAGCGGTGCTGCTGTTCCAGTCAATAGGGTAGGTCATGGTGAAGCCGATAGTGGCGTCTGCAAAGATACCAGCCTGTGGGCGTGGTGTCGCAAAGGGCGTGGCCATAGGCAGATGTGGCGTCGGGAGAGCGGTAGGCGGGATGGGCCGCGCTGTCTCCTGTGGCTGAGATATAGCTGTGGACGTACTGGTCGGCTCGGATACAGCCGGTGGCCGAGAACAGCCAGTGAGGACGATCATGACCAGCAGAGCGGCGAAAATAGATCGGCATTGAGTAGGTTTGAGCAACATCATGATCTCGTCCCAAAGAGCTTCCATACGGCCAAGCCAGTGAGGATTAGGCCAATGAGGAACGCGCCCCCCGCTCCAGACAGGCGCAGGGTGATCGTGGGCCGCTGCGCGGGTACCGTTGGCGGGGGAGGAGTGACCTGCGCGAGGGGAGATGGCGTGATGGTAGGAGCGAGTGTCGGCGGCGCACCAGTGGGTGTGGGCGACATCGGCAGGCTCGTAGGCACCAGGAACGAGATCGTCGGGATGGGAGAGGATGTGGCAGCGGGGGTGGGCCGAACTTTCGCACGTGGGACGGCCTTCAGCCTTGCCCGCCAGCGATCCTCAAGCTGATCGAGGTTAAACCCGTAGACCGCCTGCATCCCCGCATCCACCGTCGTGCCGTCACGCAGTTTGCCAAAGAGGGCCAGCAGCTTATTCGGGCCGTAGGTAGTGACGAGGTAGGCGACCAGGCTATAGGACTGAGCATACGCGAGATCGGCCTGGTCAGGGTGCTGTGAGAATCCATTGCTGATGGATCGCACCGAGAGTAGACTGTTCGAGGCCAACGCAACATTGAAGAGAGACTGTGAGCGTGGATCAAGCACGCCCTCGGCGTACACGGCGATCCCCTCATCCAGCCAGGTTGGCACATTCTCGCCACACGAGAAGGTGATCTGCCCGATGATCAGGTGAGTCAGCTCGTGAACAATCGCCCGTCGGCCCCAAACCACGTAGCTGGGATCAATGCCCATGATCGTGATATTGTTCGCCGGGTAGGCCACACCACCGGCCCAACTCGGCTCGTAGAGGATGGCGTCCTGCATCTGCTGGCTGGTACCGTAGATGTAGAGATTGATCGGAGACTGCGGGCGCACGCCGGTAAACTTAGTCAGGCGGGCGACCCCGTTACTAGCGGCGGTCAACAGATCCTCGGCAAAGGATGTCTCGCCGCTATACCAGTGTAGGGTCAGGTCGCCCCGGCTGATCTGGCGCCAGGTGTAGGATGTATCAATCCAGGTGACGCGCATATCGGGCGAGACCGTGGTTTTGCCAGCGCTATCGGTGGCCCGCCAGCGGTACCAGATCGTGGCACCAGGCGGCTCAGAGCCAGTCCGCAGCATCTCCCACGTCCAGTGAACATCAACCGTGGTGCCGGGGGTGAAGTCAGGGAAAGCTCTCGCCGTGACATCGCCGCAGGTTCGCTTATCAACGCCATATTCCAGGATGATCGTGCTGATCGGCGCGGTGCTGACGATTTGAGCGTTAAAGCTGATCCGGTCGGGGAAGACGATGAACACCCCACGGTCGGTGATGGTGAGTCCAGCCTGCGCGTCTGCGAGCGTGGGCGCGATCAGCAGCAGCAGCAGCGTGAGCAGGAGGATGACGCGTCGTATTGCCATTAATTTCGCACTATCACTATAATCTGGCGATATGCACATGTTTCCCACGACCTTGCACATTATATCGCCGCATGTTATGATCGGAAATGGTTCATCGGTTCTTTTTAGACATCATCTTCACACACCATAGGGCATTATCATCGGTGGCAGCAACGACACGAACACATATGGGTGAGGTACGGCTTGTGTTAGCCTCCGCTTCGCCCCGCCGCCATGAGTTGCTCGGACTCCTGGGAGCCAACTACGAGACGATAGCCAGCGATGCGGAGGAGCGCGACGACCCAGTACCCGACTCGGTGCTGGCGGCTCTACCACCGTTTGACCTCCCCCGAGCAACCCATCCGTCCCTCCTCGCATGGCGTAAGGCCCGCCACGCCGCCGATCTTGCCCCCGACGCAGCCATTCTCGGCGCAGACACCATCGTCGTTCTGGACAGCACGGTGCTGAATAAACCCCGCGATCCGGGCCACGCCCGCCAGATGCTTGCCCGCCTCTCCGGGCGGACGCACATTGTGTACACCGGGATATGTGTGATAGCCTCGATGACCGATGACCGAGAACCGTTCATTGCCTTGGATTTAGTTGCAAGTGAGGTTGAGGTGGCGTCGCTCAGCGCCCAGATGATTGAGGACTATGTCGCCACCGGTGAGCCGATGGATAAGGCCGGAGCCTACGGGATCCAGGGTCTTGGTGGGCAGTTGGTGCGCAGCGTGCGCGGCAGCTATACCGCCGTTGTCGGGCTACCGCTGGTGCAGGCCCACCGCATGCTCAGCGCAGCGGGGGTTGTTGGGCTCCATAGCCCAGAGGACACCTACCGACACTGGCTAGAGCAACAGGGAAAGGAGCCGCTGCCATGGCCCCCAACGCGCCCATAAAGCTGCTGATCGTGGACGATCACCCGTTGTTTCGCCAGGGCGTGCGCTGGGCGCTCTCGTCCGAGGAGGACATCCGTATCGTGGGTGAGGCGGTCAGCGGTGAGGCTGCCATTGAATGGCTGATCGCAGCCGGCCCTAGCCAGGAGCCGAACGCCATGCTGGTGGATCTGAATCTGCCCGGCATTAGCGGCCTGGATCTGACTCGTCAAGTGCGACGCCAGTACCCCGGTATCGGTGTGGTAATGCTGAGTATGCACGAGAGTGACGAACAGGCGTTTAACGCTTTGCGCGCTGGTGCCGCTGCCTACCGATCCAAGGATGTGAAGCCACAGTCTCTGGTGGAGATCGTGCGCCGCGTGGCTCGTGGCGAGTATGTGATCAACGATGTCGTGCTTGAGGAGCCGAGGGTGGCCAGCCGTGTGCTGACCCAGTTCCGCAGTCTGCCCCAGCCCACCACCAGCACGGCGCCCGAGTCTGAGTTCCCGATCTTCACACCTCTGAGCGACCGCGAGATAGAGGTACTGGAGAGTATCGCCTCCGGCGGCAGCAATAGGGAGATCGCCGACTCGCTCGGCATTAGCACCCAGACAGTGAAGAACCATATCTCGTCCATTTTGCGCAAGCTGTCGCTCAACGACCGCACGCAGGCCGTACTCTTCGCCCTCCGCCGGGGCTGGATTGATACCCCCACGGAGATCCGCCAGGGCGAACACCGCCTGCTCGATCATGATGCCGATGCTGATGCATGATGCGGAGACGACATGAAGTAGGGGCGCGTCGCGACGCGCCCCTCCCGTCCGTTTTCATCGGGTGTTGTGCGCGAATCGCATGGTTGTCTGATGCGAGACAGGATCGCATGCGTGTTATAATCTACTATGGTAACTAGTCATGACGCTTCGTTACCCGCTATGGTTTCCTTTGTTGCCCATGCCCTTGAAATGTAGTAGAATAAGCCCAGATGGCCGTCAATTGCGGCCTGTATGATCCTGGCATCAATTGCCAGTTCGTTCTAGCCTCTGCTCCAGAACTGCTGACGGCCCCTAAGGAGGATCTGAATGGCAAGCAGAACCGAAGAAATGGTGCGGCATCTGAAGGCCTTGTCTATGAACACGCCCGACATCGAGGCGTCGGCGGTTGTGAGTGTTGATGGCCTCATCATGGCTTCGGCGTTGCCGTCGGATGTTGAGGAGGATCGGGTCTCGGCGATGAGCGCAGCGATGCTCTCGCTCGGTGAGCGCATTGCCAACGAGCTTCGTCGTGGTCAACTCGACCAAGTCTTCGTTCGTGGTGAGGATGGCTACGTGATCCTCATGGCTATCGGTGAGGAGGCTGTCCTCACTGCCCTCGCCCAGAGCCGCGCCAAGCTCGGATTGGTCTTCCTTGATATGCGCCGTACGGCGAATGAGTTGATCAACTTGGTATAGACCAAAAACCTCCAGAGGTCGAATCGAACGGGGCCGGGCGATTACTCGCCCGGCCCCGTGTGATCTGCTCCTGCAGCGCCCCTACCCCCCAAACAGGTTTCCCAGATTGATGTTTGAACTGCTGCTGCTGCTGCTACTACTGCTGCTACTACTCGGCAGGTACTGTGCAATCTTCTTGGCCAAATTCATCGCCGGCATTGTCTGGAGCCAGATGCGGCCTGGACCGCGTAGGGTTGCCAGGAACAATCCCTCGCCGCCAAAGAGGACGTTCTTAAAGCCGCGAATCATCTCCACATCGAACTGCACCGTCGGCTCGTACATCGCGACGTGGCCGGTGTCCACTTTCAACACCTGGTTGGCTTCCAGCGTGTACTCGATAATCTCGCCGTCGAGTTCAACAAAGGCCAGCCCCGGCCCGGTGATTTTCTGCATAATAAAGCCTTCGCCGCCAAAGAAGCCTGCTCCCAGCTTGCGCCGGAAGTGGATGTCGAGCGTCACGCTACGCTCGGCACACATAAAGGCATCTTTCTGGCAGATCATCTGCTGGCCTGTCCCTAGGTTGAGCGGGACAACTTTGCCTGGGAACTCAGCAGAGAATCCGACGATGCCGGTGCCTCCTTGTGATGTGAAACTAACCATGAAGAGCGACTCACCGGAGAACATGCGCTTGAACGCGCCGCCCAGTCCGCCCTCCATGTTCGTCTCCATCGCAATGTTGGCGCTCATCCAACTCATGCCGCCGCGCTCGGAGAAGATCGTCTGTCCGGCGGGAATCTCAATCACCGCCGCCTGCATCGTGGTGCCGATGATTTTGTACTGGAGACCGCTGGCTCCTTGCCCTGTACCAACCACTGCCGGTTCGGGCAGGTCAATCCGCTCGCCAGGACGGTTGTCGTAAACATCGGCCATTGACTGGGATATACCGCCACTACTCGGTGGGGCAGGGGCTTGGGCTGAGGCTACGACCGGGGATCCGCATGTGGTACAAAATCGGGCGCTGGGGGCAAGCTCAGCATCACATCCTGTGCATCGCATAGGGTAGATCCTCCTGTACAGTACGTGCGCGGAGAGCGCACCATTGGTCAACTCCACTGGATTGTACGTGAGGTACGGCGGTTTTGTTTCTCTACGAAGGAGGGTGACGCAGTCGTGACGCCGCGTGCGGCGTCACGACTGCGTCGCCCCTGCAATTTTTATGGTTGTCCGCCCTTGCTCAGAGTCGCCAGGAAATCAATATTTGTCTTTGTCTTGGCCATACGAGTCAGCATCAACTCAGTGCCTTCGTTATCGCCAAGCATGCTCACCATGCGCCGCAGCGTCCAGACCTGGCGCAGCGCGTCGGGGGCGAGCAGCAGTTCCTCGCGACGAGTGCTGCTACGCTGGATGTCGAGGGCGGGAAAGATGCGCTTCTCGGCCAGCTTACGGTCGAGGTGCAGTTCCATGTTGCCGGTGCCCTTAAACTCCTCGTAGATCACATCGTCCATGCGGGAACCGGTATCCACCAGACATGTGGCAATGATCGTGAGTGAGCCACCGCCCTCGATATTACGGGCGGCACCGAAGAATCGCTTGGGCGGATAAAGTGCGACTGGGTCAATACCGCCAGAGAGCGTGCGCCCGCTGGGCGGCATATCCAGGTTATAGGCGCGGGCCAAGCGCGTGATCGAGTCCATCAGGATGACCACGTCCTGCCCGCCCTCAACGAGGCGCTTGGCGCGCTCCAAGGTCATCTCAGCAACCTTGGTATGATCCTCGACCGGCTCATCAAAGGTGGATGAGATCACATCCCCCTTAACGCTGCGCCGCATATCAGTGACTTCCTCAGGTCGCTCGCCGATCAGCAGCACCATCAGGTGAATATCCTGATAATTCGAGGTGAGGCCATTAGCAATCGCCTTCAGCAGCATCGTCTTACCCGCTTTGGGGGGCGAGACAATCAGCCCGCGCTGACCACGCCCAATCGGCGCGATCAGATCAACGAGGCGGGTGTGGAGCAGATTTGGCTCCGTCTCCAATTTCATTTGCTCGTTGGGAAAGATCGGGGTAAGCTGATCAAACGAAGGGCGCTTGCGGGCTGTCTCTGGATCAACCCCGTTGATCATCTCGACGCGCAGCAGCGAGTAGAATCGCTCACTCTCCTTTGGAGGGCGGATCTGACCCCAGATCCGGTCGCCGGTACGCAGGCCGAAGCGACGAATCTGCGATTGTGAAACATAAACATCATCGGCACCGGGCAGCATACGGTCGGTGCGAAGAAAGCCAAAGCCATCCGAGACAATATCGAGGATGCCATCGCTAAAGGTGTTGCCCTGCTCCTCCGACTGTGCCTGGAGCAGTTTGAAGATTAGATCCTGCTTTTTGAGCCCGCTGAAGCCGGTAATATCAAGTTTGCGGGCCATCTCGCGCAGGTCGCTGAGAGTCTTTGACTCTAATTCTGCGACGTTCACGACGGGGTTCTCCTTGAATTCATGTGAATGGTATGTGGGTGTTGGTGCGGGCATTTCATTGGCGCGGAGGTAAAGCTGGCGTAGGAAATACCAACCAGCCCCCCTGATACCTTACATGGGGGCCGAAGAGGTTCGGGTAGGACACGCTGTGTCGCTAACGCCGCGTTGGAGCCTACGAGCCTACGGACATGTGGTGCGGAAAATGTATAGACGAAAGCCGGCGATTGGCTTTCACAAACGCCGCGCAGCGGGCTGCATGGCGCTGATGCGACAGGTATTATCTATCAGGAAAATGGAAGTTTGGGGAGTGACGGTCGGTGTGACTGGCGCTACACCGACGCAACCCGAAGAGGTTTGCAGGGATCTACCCCGCTCCTGGCCGAAGTATAGCACACGTGTCACGTACATGCAAATTCAAGAACAGGGTATGTGCAAAGTCCCTAGCGCCGTATCGCCGTGGGGCTAAAGCCCTCGGCTCTTGGTCAGGAAGGCCGCCTGCGCGGCCTTCCTGAGGCCGCCCGTTTACGGGCCGGGCGCGTGACTTTGCTCATTTCCCTGCATCGGGTATTGGGCAATTTGCATCTGTCGGCCACGTGTGGTATACTCTGCACGTTCGAGAATGACCCCGTAGCTCAGTGGATTAGAGCGTTTCCCTGCGGAGGAAAAGGTCGCGCGTTCGAGTCGCGCCGGGGTCGCCAGATGTATCTTCAGCGAGACGACAAGAAAGCATTTTCTTGTCGTCTCGTTTTGAGTCCCCTTCTACCGCAGGAGTCTCCGTATGCGACCTGCAACGATCTTCCTTCGTATGGCGCTGCGCCGTGCGGCACGCGGCACGGGTTCATCCGAGGAGTTCTTGAATAGGAGCCGAACCGCGATGATTCCGACGCCTGACCTTGGCACCATCCTTGGCCGCATCCCGTGGCTGCTGATCGGCGGTATCGCGTTGCGGGCCTATATGCCAGAGCGCACGACCTTGGATGTAGACATCATGATCCATGTCCACGACGAAGCCCAGGCAAAGGTAGCCTTCCAGTCAGCGGGCTACACCATCACGGGGCCACCCACGATAGGTGTTTTTACTGCGCACCCATGCGACGGTGGCCCTCCCATAGACGTACTTACAAGCACGGCATTGTGGCTCACAGATGCACAGGAACACCCGACTCCCGACCCCGCTGGGTTGCCGACCATGCCGCGACGTTACCTATTGTTGCTGAAACTCCAGGCCGGACGCACTCAGGATCTCGCCGATGTGCAGCGTCTGCTGCGTGGCACAAGTAGCGCGGAACGCACGGAGATGCGTGCGATTGTGGCACGGTACGCGGCGGACTTAGTTGAGGATTACGACGCACTCGTCACGCTTGCTGACTTGGAATATGGCACGATCTAGTACTGGATTTGAAAGTCGTCACCGTTGCAACGTCCATGCGCTGATGATCCGCCGGTACTCTGGGACGACATCGAGCATCTGCTCACGCAGTGCCGGGTCGCTGATCGCTGCCGCACGTTTGTCCAAGAGTTCATGGGCATCAGACAGCCATTTCGCCGCGCCGACACTGTTGCCAAGCGCCTTCAACGTATCGTAGAGAGTGAGGTAGACCCGGAACGGAAACTCCATGCCTGCCGTTCCTTGTGCATCGAGGTAATCTGCACATGCAGTAGCCCAGCGTACGGCTGTGGGCGTATCGTTGCGAGCGAGCGACACCCGAGCTAACCCCGCCTTGTCCTCACACGCACCTGCTACGGCTTGCAACTCGACATGAATCGGCAGCGCAGCAAGGTAATCGGTCTCCGCTCCGGCCCAGTCAGCGACCAACTCGGCGAGCCACCCCCTGTAAGCGAGCGCGCACGCCTCTGCATCGCGGTTGGCGGTCTCACGTGCCAGAGCGAGTCCTTGCTCACAGTAGATCTTCGCAGTGGTAAGGTCGTTGGCTGCGAGGATTGAGCAAAGATTGAGGTACGAGTAGGCGGCGATACTGCGCTCGCCAATCTCGGTCTGGATGACTCTGGCCTGTTCACAGTATGTCAGAGCTGCGTTGTTGTTCCCAAGATCGCGATACACCTGACCAAGCATATTGAGGCAATTGGCTTCAAAGCGTCGCTCACCGACTGCCCGCAGGAGCGGGATGGCCCGCTCAAAGTGGCGCTGAGCAGATGTGTAGTCGCCACTGATCAGGAAACTTTCGCCGATAACACCATGGCTGAACGCCTCGCTACTCCGATCACCGATCATCTCCGCTACGTCCAGGGACTGCATCTGATACACGCGTGCTGCTGTGACATCCCCACATCGCACCGCCGATTGCGCGAGGTTTGCGAGGCAGATCGCTTCGCCACTGCGGTCGCCGTTCGCACGCCTGATCGCGAGCGCTTCGATATCGTAGGCATGGGCTGCGCTGTAGTCGCCAAGGTACCAGCAGACGTTACCGAGATTTTGAAGATTGTTTGCCTCACCACGAGGATAGCCCAGCGTACGATAGATCGCGAAGGACTGCTCGTAGTAGCCGCGTGCGGCACAGTAATTACCCTGGCACTCCAAAACCTGGCCCCACAGGGTCAGGGTGCGGGCATGGATGGCGTCATGCGCCTCACCGGTATAGCTGCGTGCCCGCTCAAGGGCCGCCACAGATGCCGGATAGTTACTTGTCACGCGATAATAATCGGCCCATGCGTTGCAGATCTGGGCGCGTTTGTGGTCATCATCATGTTCCGCCATCTGCTCCAACTGTTCCAGATCGATTCGCTGGGCAGTGCGTTCGCCGATTCGTTCGTGGATCTGGAGCCGCAGCCAGAGCAATTCGCTGCGCTGTCGGGGTTCGTCGCTTAGTTCAAAAGCACGGTTTAGGTAGGTCAGCGCGGCTTGATTGGCATACTCGGCAGTGAACTTACGCGCTGCGAGATCGGCATAGTACAGTTCACGCTGTAGGTTGCCAGCGTGATGCCAGTGGTGTACGAGTAGGGCGTACAGCTCGGGCAATTCCTCGGTAGGCTGTCCTTCGTAGTTGTGCGCAACCCGTGCGTGTAACTCGCGCCGTTGCGCCTGAAGCAGCGTGCTGTAGGAGACCTCTTGGGTGATCGCTTGCTTGAAGGTGTGACTACGCAGATGGCTGTAGCTCTGAAGGGCACCGACCATATCTGCCGAGATAAGTCGTTCCATCGCTTTACTCAAACCGCCGTCGCCGATGCGCGCCGGGTAGACGTCCTCCAGGATCGGGGCACCGAAAACTCGCCCGATGACCGCAGCCACTTTCAAGGTAAGTTGTTCGGTCGGCCCGAGCCGATCAATCCGGCTGAGTACAAGTCCCTGCACCGTGTCGGGGATATGGAGTTCGGCCAGGTCACATTCCTGCTGAGATTGCCCCTCTGCAACACTGATCACACCGGCCTCTAGCAGGCTCAGGGCCAGTTCCTCCGCCACAAAAGGGTTACCGCCCGCAGTCTGCTCGATCAGGGTTACGACCGCAGGCGGTAGCGTCTGTGCCTCTACCCGCGCTGCTGCGATGCTTACAACCTCGGTTAAGCTTAGTGGCTCGACAACCAGATTGACATGGGTGGGAAGCTGACGCAATCGGTATAGTGCATGGTCGGCGGGTGGTGTTTTCAGCGGGAGGTGAATGAGTACCAGCAGCAGCGGCGTATCCTGGAGTGTGCGCGCCACCCGTTCGGCCAGCTTCCACGAGAGTGGGTCGAGCCACTGTGCATCCTCCAGGGCCAGCACCAGAGGTCGCTCCGTTGCCCACAAGACCAGCAGGTCAATCAGCATGGCAGTCAGGCTGGCTTGGCGAAGCTTTGGCTCCAGAGATCTAACCAGTTCACTCTCGGGAATGCCTAGATTGAACAGATCGTTAAGCAAGGCCACCCGCTCGATCATCCGGGGCGCAATCTCGGCTAACCGCTTGATCACGTGCGACCTCTGTGCCTCTTGGGATGCATCGGCCAGTCGATCAAGGTCGAAGTAGGAGGAAAAGATTGCGCGCCATGCGAGGTAGGGAGTCTGCTGGTCAATCGAGTCACCGCTCCCGTACAACGTCACCAAGCCTTGCTCCGAGGCGTGGCGAGCCAGGTTCAGGAAGAGGCGCGTCTTGCCGACACCTGCTTCGCCTTCAAGGATCAGCACCCTGGTGTGGCCTGCCATGGCCACATCAAAGGTGGACAAGATCTGGCCCATCTCGGCAGCCCGACCGATGATTTGATGGGTTGCACCTGTTGAACTACGTGCCCGAAGCGACCCCGTGGGCCGATAACAGCGGACAGCGGCCACGTGTCCCTTGACAGTTCGTGGTGTCAGGATCTCCCAACTCAGTTCATTGCGAGTGGATACATAGGTGGTGTGATCGCATATGATGCCGCCGCGCCCCGCGCCTTGCATCAGCCGTGCCGCCAGATTCACCACGTCACCCATAACGGTGTATTCGCGCCGTGATCTGCTGCCGACCGGGCCAGCGAAGACTTGTCCAGTGGTGACCCCTATCGCGAGGCGCAGCCCCAGTTTGTCAGCTAGGGTCTGGAGATCAAGCGCACAGCGGACAGCACGCAAGGGGTCGTCGGCGTGAGCGAAGGGCGGTGCGCCGAAGGTGATCAGGCTGATCGTGCCCTTGTCATCTACGAGGAGTTTGTTCAGACTACCCTCGTAGTAGTAGATCGTCTGCTGAAGGGCCATCATCGCCTGTTGCAAAGCAGCCAGGCCATCGGGCGATTCGTAGTCTAGGCCACCGATGCCCAGAAAGATGATACTCATGCGCCGCAACTCGGCGAGCCAGTCGAGTTGATCATCGAACAGGCGGTAGTTTACTGCGCCGGGGATATAGGAGCGCAACGCAGCGATCATCTGCATATTGACGGCGGGGAGCGGCGGTGCGATGAGTGGACGCGGGGGCTGTGAGGTTTCGGAAAGCAGTTCACGAGCGGCGAGGCTCAGGACGATTGCACCCCGTTGCGCGCCCATCTCCGCCTCGGCCACCTGGCGCAGCGGATCACCAGCGATGATGTACTGCCAGCGATTGAACACGCCGCCAATCGAAAGGGTCACGATCTCGCCTGCACCAATGGCGATTTTCATGCCCAGATCCACCGGCCCCATGCTGGTCTGTAGGGTGCTGAACTCCGCCATTGCGGCCTGCATCTGGTCGGCTGCCTGCCACGCACGCCGCACACTTAGCATCAGAGGTTCGTCGTCGTCGGTGAAGGTGGCGAGCAGTGCATCACCGCTGAACTGCACCACATCGCCACCCTCTGCGGTCAGCAGATCGATCATGCGGCTAAAGTAGGCGTTGAGCAGCGCAGTGAGTTCCTCGGCACCTTCCGGCCCGCGCCCAGATAGCCGTTCAGTTAGGGCTGTAAAGCCTGATATATCCGCCAGAAGCAGCGCCGCCTGTCGCCAACTCCCCGTTGACTCTATTGTCTGGCTGGAACCGGCCAGAATAGGCTGTGAGACCTGCAACGGCAGATAGCTGATCAGGGTCTGGATCTGCTCGGCGCTCGGGTTGGGATCGGTCATCGTTATTTTCCATTATGGGGAATGCTGATTGTCGTTGTTGTCCGTCGTCGGTGGCCGGTTATCCCAACCCGATACAGACATTCGCCTCCGTGTACTCGTGCGTGATTAGCGGAAGGTCTGGTTGCGATACGTTGGAACATGGTTCTGGGCTGGAATGATGGGCAACCCCAGACCAGTGATCAGCGGAAGGAACACGCGTGAGATGATGAGGGGCGGTGGCGTATTAGTAGCCGTCGGCGTATTGGTGGCCGTTGGCGTCCGCGTACCCGTGGCTGTCGGCGTACCCGTGGCTGTTGGTGTCGTGGTGGCCGTCAACGTGGCCGTTGGTGTCGTGGTGGCCGTCAACGTGGCCGTCGGTGTCGTAGTGGCCGTTGGCGTGGCCGTCGGTGACGGATCCGTCGGGACGGGACTGTTGGTGCGCGGTACCCTGCCTGCTGCCGCTACGCCCCGCCCCATGGTACCTTTCCCTCTGTTTCTGGTAGTGCCGTCTATAGAAAGTCTGAGAAAATCGTCCCATTTGCTCTTTTCCTTGAAAGGCCGAACGTTATCGCCTTTCAGATAGAGAGCGTCTTCCGTCGGTCGATCGAATCCCTTGTACCCGTTTGGGAAGTAGAGTCCGAGGCCAATTGCGCTCGAATCATAATTATTGACGCTGCTATCATCAACGTCGTTCCTCCCTGATCGCATCAGGCTCTTGACCACAAGGTTGCCGCTGAGCGTGCTTGCCAGACTGTTCGCGGCGCTAACGATGGCTGGGGGGTTGCTGCTATCAGACAGTAGTGTCGCTAGATGCTTCACGTCTACAAGGGCGTCCTCCTCTTCCGAAACAATCTGCCCTGTTTCCCAGACTTGGTCAAGCATGAAGTTACCCGTAGAGTCGTAGACCTGCACGATCTCCCGTTGCGTCATGATCCCTTCCGATAATGGACACGGGCTTCCTATCGCCAGTTCGGGACAGAGCGCATTAGCTAGCCCGTTGAGCGCCGTGTTCACCGCTCCGATTTTGCTTAGGTCGAGCGCGATCAGCGTGCGGTAGACGGTGGGATCGCCCATTTCGAAGGCCGCGTTGTAAGCGTCGGGGATGCCGCTCGCGACATCGCGTGGGCTACCGCCGAGCAAGGCGAAGATGCGATCGTAGAACTGAAGGATCCAGATCAGGTCTGCGCTGGCGACCATGTAGTCGGCGAAGGGCTCCATCATCACCGCGATTTCAACCGTTGCCATCAGACATGTGTTGAAGAAGATCACATCGAGTTTGTTGCTGCCTAATCCGGCTGCGTCTAGCGCTTCCACGATCTGGTAGGGCATGATCGTCGGCGCATCTGCGTCACCAACTACTGTCCCATCAGTTTGTGTGACATCAGAGCTGACGCCCGCCACGGCGTGGCCATGATCCGTGATCACGAGCATCGTATAGTCGGATGGGTAGGCTAAACCCTGCTTGATGAAACTGGTCAGCAGAGTCTTATCAGCCGAGTTCTGTTCGCCCAACTGCTGGCACTGGGGGCCGCTTGGATCCGACAGGTAGCACACCTCGGTGCCGGTGTTACCGTAGAAGTCGGTCAGGGTTACTATATGGGCGGTCGCGATCTGGGGTGCTACCTTCTTGATCGCCTCAAAGTGTTTTTGCAGGTTAGAAATTGGTTCGACACTCTCGGGGTCGCTCAGGGAATTATCGCCGCCAATGTAAATCATCACTGTCCATGCCCGCTTGGACGCACTCGTTGGCAGCGAGCCACCGGGTTGCTTGGGATCGCTGGGTGGCGGTATCACTCTCTCAACGAAGGTCACCGCGTGTGCATAGAATGAGTAGCCGACCTGACCACCGCATCGGTCGCCTATCCCGTCGCCAGTATCGTCAATGGTCGCCGTACAGGCTATCACATACCAGCCGTAGCGCCGACCATACGTAAACGGGTAGTCATCAGGAAAACTTCCCCCATTGATCTTTTTGCCAGCCTTGATACTCATCTGTGTCGGAATCTCACCTGGATTGTCGCCCAACGGCGGCGTACACAGAGTGATAGGCTCAGACTCTTTCGTGACAGGATTGACCTTGACCGTCTGTAGGTCATAGATGCATAACTGGAAGTACTCCGTAGCGTAGCCCACAGGCAGATCGCGACTCTGCCAGGTAAAGTTCACGGCCTGGCCGGTTGGTGCCTCCACCGTTGCAGAGGGGCCGGGCTGTAACAAGATGATGTTTGAAATATCGAAGATTGGCATCACGACAATATCGCTCGCGCCGATTGCGCCGCTGGTGGAGGGGCCATACAGCAAAATCAACCGGCTATCGTCCAACGGGCTGTCATCGGCGCTGTAGTTGAAGTAAATGATCTGGTAGTACAGGCCGGACGTGAGGGCGGGGAGTTTCCCAAAGGCATAGAGTCCATCGCTACGCGGCGTTGTAAGGCTTAGAAGTTTCTGGTCGGTGGCACTGTTCACCGTGAGCAACAGCATCGCGTTGCTCATGTCGGCGCTACTTGCTGCACCATTGCCCCGTTGTGTCACATAGCCACCCACGATAACGGGCCGGCAGATGTTAGCGGTGATGTCATCAATGTAGATTTTGGTAGAGATACCGTTGTTGTTGTTCCATGTCGAGAGCCGCAGCACGACCCGCTGCCCGCGCATCGTCGCCAACGTAGTCTCATTCGTGATTGACCAATTGAACGTCTTCCACTGACCATCGTCGAGAGAACCCGCATCAAAATAGGTACCTCCAATGTAACTACCGTAGGAAGTTGCACCACCCGACGAACCGGCGTTGTAGAACTCGATATACAAACGGTCGCCGGGTACAGTTGTGCCAATGACATATTGGTAGTTGAACGTGCCGTTCAGCGATACGGCATCGGTCGGCACATCGAACGGCTGGCCGAAGCCATCAACGTCGGTGTTGCGTCCAGGGCGCGTATCACGCACCGTATCCGCGTCTTCCGAAGGCCCGTCATAAACTCCCAGTTCGTTCTCGGCCATGTACCATGCATAGGGTGCCGAGGTGTACTGGTCTGTTGTGTAATAGACGATTCGCTCGTAGACCGGCCAGTAGGGAGGTGTCATCGTCGGATTAATATAGGCCGTATCGGACAGAACCTGCGTACAATTCTGTGGGGGGGATGTCTGCGCAGGCACAACGTTCTGTCCATAGGGAATGATGCGGGGGTCAACGGCGGTACTAAGGGCACTCTCGGCGGGAGGTACCGCGCGCGGAGCCGGATTCGCCTCTGTTCCATCGGGTGCGGCACGTGGCGATTCGGCGGTACCGACGTTGGCAGGATCATAGTTGGGTTCGCCACCGCTCCCGAATGAGTCAGTCGCGGCGAGAATCGCAGGAGCCTGTGCGGCGATCACTGCCATAGCCGCATCGTCGAAGACAGGCTGATTGATAGGTGAGCCAGCGGCGCGCCACTTTGTAAGCAGGGGGCGCGCATCAATCTCAGATTGAGCGCTAGGGATGTCGCCATTTCCAGGGGTTATCTGGAGCAAACTGGTGGCTGCTTCAGCATCGGGGGAGGCATTAAGGGGGGATAACGGCACATTCGGGGGTACGGCGGTGGTATGGGGCGGCGCGGAGGGGGTACCCATCTCTCCTTGAGCTACCACCGACATTGGATCTGGTAGGCTTCCCATGAGCATCGCCAACACGAGCAGTACTGCCATTGTGACTGAGAACACGAGATGTCGTTTGCGCATGATTGAACTCCTTGAAGTCCAGGCATCTACGCTTGGGAGCCATCTCGTAATGCCTAGCACTACATTGAGATACCCGTTGATGGGTGTCATATCGCATGTCGATCATGCTCCATTCTGCATCGATCTGTAGCACATGTCAATACCCTCGCCAAATTTCTGGATGCCAGACGGACAGGTATCGCAGCATTAATAACCGAGGTGGCGCATCTGCACGTATACCAAGTTCAAATAGTACCCTATCTGGTTTTTTCAGACTCGTTTATGATACTTCATAAAGGTTGCGCGGGTTAGTCACAGAACGGGCGTGCATACTACTTTTGGGCTATTGACAGCGGATTATGCATCAATATCACGGTGTTGGCGCAACGGGCGTAATCTGCACTCCGCTGCCGCAGGGCCAGATGTGCGGCACCAATATGCCGTCACGCAGTTCCATGTCGGCCCAGCAGCGCGATTTCTCGGCGTTGGTGATCTTTGGCACGTACCAGAGTACCGTGCGTTCGGTTAGCGGCTCCGGCGGCGTGACAAACGCATCCGGCCCTTGCTGGATGTCCAGGCGGCAGCAGGTGCCGATGCTCGGCAGGTCGCCCTCGCCCTCGGCGGGGTTCGTCGCACTCCAGTAGACATAGGCCAACTCAGCGTCACCCCAGTCCGGTGTCACCCGTACATCGCCCGCAACAAACCCGCGCGCTGAGCCCGCTGGCCATGTCGCATTGCCCTCACGGATCAGCGCGGTCGGCGTCCCGTCGCCCACAAGACTCAGGCCAGCGGCGGGCGGTGGGGCGATCCGTAGGATCGGGTGGTAGACCCCGTCAACCCCGCAGCCACGGCCATCGCTGCCTGCCCGCACTGTCAGCGCACCGTCTGGAGCGAAGGTTGCGGTGAAGGTGTACTGGTAGTTGCAGGGTTGTGGCCAGTTTGGCGAGCGGAAGGTCATCGCCAGCGTGAATCCACCTTTCGCCGTATCAGTTACGGTGGGCAGACTGTAGGGGATGATCGCGGCTGAGGAGAAGACTGGGCAGCCCACCGCATCGCTAAACCCAACCCGCCGACCGTCGCTGCCAGCGGTGTAGCCAACGTGCCAGTCCACGATCTTGGCCGAGGCCAGCAGCGGACGACCGTGGTAGGACACATCGCGCAGCTCCAGCCCATCCGAACTGGTGAGCATATAACTGGCCCGCCATCCGCCGCGATCAATTGCCTGCGGTGTGTCGCAGAGCGGGGCAATCGCCGCATCCTGAAGCGTCGCCTCGCTGACATCCCGGCGCTGGGCGCTCTGCCCCTGCGCCGTCCAGGTCGCGGCCCCCACCAATCGCAGGTCGGTCAGATCCACGATCACCCAGAGCGCCTGGCTACCCCAGGTAAACACCGGGCTGACGCAGAGGTGCTGGCTGCGCTCACAGGGTGTACCGATCACGCTGGTTTTGGTGGCGCTGGCGTAGGCTAATGCCTGGGCCTCGGTGGGAGAAATACCGAGAGCCTGAGCCGTCTCGGGGCTGGCCACCGCGATCTGGGTCGCCAGCGTCGCCAACTCACGCGGAATCTCAGGCTGGCTGGCGGTGAGGGATTGTAGATCACGCACTTGGGTGCTACTGTCTACAATGGCAGTGAGGCTGGTGTTGGTTGGGTAAACGTAGATCACCACGCGCAGGCACGAGGCTGGTGGACAATGGGACGCAAGCGCAGCAGGCACATCACCAGCGCGAGCCTCGGCCACGGCCATTACCTCGGCAAGTTGGTGTTGTCCGCTGGCGCTGCGAACAGCCTCCTGTACGCGGGCATCAGCAGCGGCGGCGCGCTGAGCCGCATCGAACTGCGCATTCAGGCCAGGGCGAAGGAGAATGAAGGGCGCGTTGTCCAGGGCGACGCGGCGACGATCCTGCTCGGCGCGGATCGCGGCCAGGTCGGGCGTGCGCCCATCGCTCAGCACTACCGCCGAAGCGGCGGGCGGCGGCGATGCAGCAGGGACGGAGGGTACGACGGTGGGCGTGGGGCCGCAGCTTGCCAGGACGAGAAGGGTGAGGACGAGAATGCTCACGATAAGGGACGTGCGTGGTGTCACGAGGTTTCCTTCGATTTATGGATGTATCAAAGAAGGTGGACAGATGTCAAAGGCTTGACAGAAAGGCGACCAGATCAGCACGCTCGCCATCGGTGATGACGAAGGGGCTGATGGCTGCGTTGACTCCCGGCCCTGGCACGGATCCGCCGCGCTGGTAGATTCGCACCACATCCACCAGGGTGGCCGCGCTGCCATCCCGAAAATAGGGCGCGGTCTGTGCGAGGCCGATGAGTGACGGGACACGCGATCTGCCGCTGTTGCGGCTATCGCGGCTGACGCCAGTGTTGAGGTACGCCTCGCTACTCAGGGTGGGGCCGCGATGACAGGCACTGCAGCCTAGTTCGGTAAAGAGTGCCTGACCACGCAGCGCCGCCGCCGACAGATCGCTGGTGCGGGGACGGGGAATAGTGCGGATGGCCGTCGCCATCGCCTGCGCGGTCTGCTCCCAGGTGATCTGCTCGCCCGCGCCGGGGAAGGCGGCGGCATAGGCTGCCCGCAGCGCCGGGTCAGCCCGCAGCCGATCCAGGGTCGAGTCAGTGATCGGCCCCATCTCGCGGGGGTTGTTCAGCGGTCGCAGCACGAACTCCTCCAGCGAACGAACCTCAGGCGTGAACCAGCCAAAGGTCGTGCGCTCCGCGAGGCCGTAGAGAGTCGGCGTGTTCAGCCCGTCCGCCGTCGCAACGGCCTTCCCGTCGGCGTAGCCGCGATCTGGCTGATGGCAATCCAGGCAGGAAAAGTTATTCTGCACAGAAAGCCGCCGGTCGGCCAGCAACCGCCAGCCCAGGGCGATCCGCACCAGCGTTGGTGGAGGAACGGCGGAGGCTGAACTCAGCAACCAGGCCGCCGCCAAGCTGATCACACCAAGAAAGATCGCACGTCGCATCGCTGTTTCGCCTCTGTGAAAGGCACTGAATCTAGCCCCTGCGCAGCACCTTACCCAAGCGGATCACACCCTCGGTTATCTGTTCTGGCGGGAGCAGACTGAACGACAGGCGCAGGTAGTGATGTCCACCACCCTCGGCGAAAAAACGATCGCCAGGTAGGTAGCTCACCCCGGTGGACTCCGCGAGGGGCAGGATGGCCGCGCTATCAATACTGGTAGGCAGACGTATCCAAACGAAGAAGCCTCCCAGCGCCGGGTTCCACGTACAGCCAGAGGGCAGATAGCGAGCCAGGGCGGAGAGCATGGCGTCGCGGCGCTCACGCAGGGATGCGCGCAGCCGCTCGATATGCGGGTCGAGCAGACCAAGCTCGATAAAGGAAGCGACGACATGGGCCGTGAAGTGATTGATGCCGCCTCCGCTGTCGAGAACGCCGCTGTTAGCGCAACGCCGCACAATCTCGGGTGATGCCAGCATCCAGCCGAGTCGTAACCCGGGGGCCAGCAGCTTAGAGAAGGAACCAAGGCGCACAATCGGGCCTGCGGGTGTCAGGTTAAAGATCGGCGGTGGGGGCGGTGTGTCGTACCAGAGTTCGCCGTAGGCGTCATCCTCAATAATCATCACGCCTTCACGCCGCGCCATTGCTGCGAGGGCGTAGCGCCGGTCGGCGGCGAGAGTCGAGCCAGTGGGGTTGCCAAACGTGGCCACGGTGTAAAGGAATGCCACCCGCTCGCCGCTGCTCTGGAGCATATGCAGCATGGCCTCGGCAGCATCTACGTGGACACCTTGCGAGTCACCCGGCACCGCCACAACCCGCAGTCCGCGTTCGCGGAAGATACGTAGAGCGAGGTGGTAGGAAGGTGCCTCGACTAGAGCCACGTCGCCGGGGCGGCTGATCTGGGCACAGACCATGTCGAGAGCCTGCGAAATACCGCCGGTGATCATCATCTGCTCGGCGGCGGGCGTGTTCCCCTCCAGTCGCCCGAGCCTGCGGCGGATCAACTCAATCAGGCTACCTGGCCCCTGGTGCGCCCCGTAAACTAGAGCCGAGCGCCAGTCGCGGCTCAGCGCACGTGCAGCCGCCTGGCCCAGAGCCTCGGCGGGCAGCAGCGCCGGGTCAGGGTGCCCCCAGCCAAACTCGGCGATCCCAGGCCGCTGGATGAGCTGGATGTCGGGAAGAATCTGCATGGCGTTTTCTTTGTGCTAATGTGAACATAGGCGGGTGTGGGGGAGGGGCGCGTCGCGACGCGCCCCTACGGTTCGTTTTCATCGGGTGGTGTGCGGCGGAGCCGCATGGTTGTCTGAAAAGAGTAAGGAGATACTACAGTATAGCGCGTTCATCAAGAATCATTCCTGCGCCCCTTATCATATCCCTGTGGTATGATTACGATATGCATCACCAGGCGCGCATCGCCGTCGTCGTCCTTGTCGCCTTCACGCTATCGGCGTGTGCATCGTCGCGTTCTGCATTTGTTGTGCCTGCGCCGTCCCCCGTGCATACCGCCATCCCTCGCGCATCTGACAAAACGATCCCGGTACCCAGCGCCACAACCGTGCGCCCGTCGGTGGCTCGCCCCACGCTCACGCCCACGCGCCTGCCCACACTCACACCCACCGCTGCACTCCTTGAACCCACGCCCACTCTGGCCCCTCTGGCCGAAGAAGTGCGCGAGCGGATCTTTGAGCAGATCTGGGAAACAGTACGCGATCACTATCTCTACGAGGACTATCGTGGGGTAGACTGGAATGCGATCCGGGATGAGTTTGCGCCGAAGGTAGAGATCGCCACCTCCCCCGAAGAATTCTACACCCTGATGCGCCAGATGATCCTGCGCCTGGGTGATGAACACTCACGGTTTGAGTCGCCGCAGGACGTTGCCGAGCAGGAGGCTGAGTTTGCGGGTAAGCTACGCTACGGTGGTATCGGTGCCGAGATCCGCGAGACGGACGAGGGGGGAATGGTGAGTAGTGTGGTGCCGGGTGGCCCCGCTGCGAAGGCGGGGATTCAGCCCCGCGACCTGATTACGGCCATTGACGGGATCGCCTTCACTGACCGTAAGGCGTTCGGCTCGCGCCGACCGATCAGCCGGGTGCGTGGCGATCCGGGTACGCAGGTGCGGCTCAGTATAAAATCGCCAGGCCAGCAGGTGCGCGATGTGTTCGTCGTGCGTGCAGTCATTGACCCCGACATCTTCAATCGTGTGAGCGCGCAACGCCTCGCCGGTGATATTGGTCTGATCACCATCCCCAGTTTCTTTGTTGCCGCTGTAGATACCCACGTCCGTCAGGCGGTTGAGGGTCTCCTTGCCCAAGGCCCGCTGAAGGGACTGGTGATTGATGTACGCACCAATTCAGGCGGCTACGTTCACCTGATGCTCAACACCATTGCGCTCTTCCACAACGGTGGATCAATCGGCAGCACCAGCGGGCGTACCGAGAACAGAGATGAGAGTGTTCCCGAAGGGATGGTCATTGACGGTATGGATGGCATACCGATTACTGTACTCATCTGCCCCGAGACCGTTAGCGCGGCCGAGATGTTCGCTGCAGGCATGCAGGTTCTTGGGCGAGCGAAGGCGGTTGGCCAGCCCAGCGCCGGCAATACCGAGAACCTCTACACCTATAAGTTCGAGGATGGCTCACGTATCATGCTTGCCGAGTTGGCCTACAAACTGCCCGACGGCTCGCTGATCGAGGGTCGAGGCGTGTCCCCCGACCGCACGGTGCAAGCTGAGTGGTGGCGCTACGCCCCAGGCAAGGATCCTCAGATCCTTGCGGCAATTGATTTGATGCAAGGGCAGTAGCCTGGACTAGCGCAGCCGCTTCTCCGCCAGTGCCGCCATCTCAGGCAGCACGAGGCCGGGGATGTAGATCGCACCAGCACGGATGCGCTGACGCCGGATATTCGGCGAGGCGATCAGCTCCTTGCAGGTATCGCTACAGAGCCACTGTAGCAGCGTCGTGAACTGCTCAGAGTTGAGTGACTGCTCCGCACCGGTCAGCAGAGTTTGGGCGATCCCGTGGATTTCGGAGCCATCCTCGTGGTCGAGGGCCATTGGCGGAATGGCCACGACTGTCACCGTCGGCGCATCGGGCTGCACAAGTACGCGGATAAAATCTTCACCCTGTAGCGGCCCGCTCGCGTCGAAGCCAACTACCCGCCCGGCAGCAGCTCCCGTGCGTGTGCGCCAGATCGAGTCAGTGATAGTCACGCGCATCCCTACGTCGAAGGGCTGGTTCTCATACCAAGCGGCGTTCATGCCCGCCCGCTCCCACGGCATCTGCTGGTCACTCATCGGTCGCTCCTTGGGCTGTCTCGGGTTTGGCCAGATTATAGCACGCCCCGTTCGCCGGTCTCGGTTGCACACTACCGAGCAATATGATAAAATCCCGCAGGTTATGGGCAGGTCGCATAGCCTGGTCTAGTGCGCGGCACTGGAAATGCCGTACAGCAGCAATGCTGTCGCGAGTTCGAATCTCGCCCTGCCCGCCAGTTCTTGACATCGCAATGAAAAGATGGTATTATCCCCTTTCGCAGTTACTAGAAATAGCATTGCCGTACCCTTGCTACAATTCTATGAGCTTCAACAAGCGCCCGATTAGTCGCGTGGTAACCTGTTAGCCCGCCCTGCGCCGTCCGGCGCTTTTTTTGCGAATATCTGTTTTGTCCTCGCCCCCCGCCAGTTCTGAGGCCGCCCCCACAGGGCGAGCGCCGACGACCGGCGATTTATGTTTTCCGCCTGCCGGAAGCCTGTACGTGCGTGGGTGCGCGGCCACTGGCCGCCGTATCCATGTGCCACGACTGAGGAGAGGTGAGTATGCCCCCGTTAATCGAGAGTGTCGTGCTACAGCCGCTGATCACCCCCGTTGACCCAGGCGTAGGTGGTCGCCGCGAGAAGCGGATCAGGCGTGAGTCCTTCGCACGGATCAAAGATGCGATTGATGTGCCACGCCTGATCGAGACCCAGGTGAATAGCTTCGATTGGTTTAAGCGCGAAGGTTTGCGCGAGCTATTCGATGAGATCTCGCCCATTACCGACTTCACCGGCAAGAACTTGGAGTTGCACTTCCGTGACTATGTTTTCGGTGAGCCGCGCTTTACGGAGTTTGAGTGCCGTGAGCGCGATCTGACCTATGCCGCGCCGCTGCGGGTGGATGTCGAACTGCGTATTCTCTCAACCGGCGAGATCAAGACGAGCGAACTCTTCCTCGGCGATTTCCCGGTGATGACCGATAACGGGACCTTTATCTATAACGGTGCGGAGCGTGTGGTTGTCTCGCAGCTCATCCGCTCTCCCGGCGTCTATTTTAAGGATGATAAAGAGCCTACCAGCGGTCGCTCGTTGCACTCGGCTAAGCTCATTCCTAACCGTGGGGCGTGGCTTGAGTTCGAGACCAATAAGCGCGATGTGGTCAGTGTGAAGGTTGACCGCAAGCGCAAGATTCCGGTCACGATCCTCATCCGGGCCATTCTGGCCTGGCAGGCCGATGAGACCGGCAATGGGCGTTGGGTGCCCGACAATGAGCTCGATCAGCACGGCCATAATGATGCGGTGGTTGAGGCACTCAGGCATATTGACCTGATCCCTGAGCATCCGTACACCCAGGCTACTCTGGATAAGGATCCGGCCCATAACAGCAAAGAGGCGCTGATGGAGCTGTATAAGCGCCTGCGCCCCGGTGACCCGCCGACCCTGGAGAATGCCCGTTCGCTGCTTGAGTC
>CAIXLU010000335.1 GCA_903920315.1 uncultured Oscillochloris sp. | reverse complement strand
GGGGCCGGGGGCCGGGGGCCGGGGGCCGGGGGCCGGAGGCAGGAGGCCGGGGGCCGGGGGCCGGGGGCCGGGAGCAGGGGGCCGGGAGCCGGGAGCCGGGAGCCGGGGGCCGGGAGCAGGAGGCAGGAGGCGGGAAGCAGGAAGCAGGGGCAGGAGGCGGGAAGCAGGAAGCAGGGGCAGGAGGCCGGGGGCAGGAGGCCGGGGGCGAGACGCCGGAGGCGGCGCGATCCGTGCGCGAGGCACCACCGCCACTCGCACAGGTTGAATCTACCCCAGAGACACTGACACCCGTAGACCCACCAACGCTGGAGACTCCGCCTGCGCCGGTTGTCCATGTGTCTACCGCCGACCACGAGGCGTTTATCGCCGCCAACGCCGATTTTACCCTGCTGGAGCGCGTCGAGTCTCTGTGGGAGGACATCAAGCGCGATGTGCGCCCGCGTAGCCCGATGCTTCAGGCGCTGCTCAAGGACGTGCGCCCGATTGATGTTGAGGGTAATACAATTGTCCTACTCGCCTCCTCAGCTTTCCATAAGACAAGCCTGGAAAAACCTCAGAACAACAAGATCGTCGAGGACGTAATCAGCAAACAGCTCGGTGGGGTGTTTGCCATCCGCTGTACAAGCGAGTCGAAGAGTGAGACCCACGACATGCGTGGGCAGATCCGCGAGGCCCGCAAGGATGAACTTATCCGTGCGGCGATGAACATTTTTGATGCCCATATTGTAGATATTGAACCTGATACCTAATCTTGTCGAAGGTTAGGGCGTTGTGGTAAGCTAGGCACATCTGATCACGATAAGGAGCGACCGATGAATCCACGTCAGCTACAGCAAATGGCACAGCAGATGCAGCGCCAGATGCAGAAAATCCAAGAGGAACTCGCAGTAACGGCTATTGAGGGCAGCGCCGGCGGTGGGGCGATCACCGTGAAGATGAACGGTCACCGCGAGCTTCAGTCAATCACCATCTCGCCCGAGGTGGTAGACGCCAGCGACGTGGAGATGCTCCAAGATCTGCTACTGATCGCCTTCAACGATGCCTCGAAGAAGGCCCAGGAACTGGCCGAGCAGCGTATGGGGCCGCTCACCGGCGGGATGAAGGGCATACCGGGGCTGTTCTAGAAGGGTTTTGGGCAGGGCCATCCCTCCCCCTACGCTATGACATCACGCGGCGATAGCGGCATTATTGTTGAGCCGGTGGCCCGGTTGATCGAGGAACTGGGCAAGCTCCCCGGCATCGGTCCGAAGACGGCCTCGCGGCTGACTTTCTTCCTTCTACGGGCGGAAGAGGGCCAGTCGCGCACCTTGGCCCAGGCCATTCTGGATATGCGGGAGCGGGTGACGTTCTGCACGCGCTGCTTCAACATCACAGTCGGTGATCTGTGCCTGATCTGCCAGAGCCAGAGCCGCGACCAGAGCAAGATCTGTGTGGTAGAAGAGCCTCTCGATGTGCTGGCAATCGAGCGCACGGGATCCTATCGCGGGCTCTACCACGTGCTGCACGGCCATATCGCGCCGCTTGAGGGGATCTACCGCGAGGATCTGAAGATTGACCAACTGCTCGCCCGCGTGCGCAGTGAGCCGGTAGATGAGATTATTCTGGCCATGAACCCGAACACCGAGGGCGAGGCAACCGCCTTCCTGCTGCTGAGAGACCTAGCGCCCCTCGGGGTGCGGGTGACGCGCCCGGCGCGTGGCCTGCCCACCGGCGGCGACCTAGAGTGGGCCGACCCGGACACGCTAAGCTCCGCCATGGAAGGTCGGCGCGAGCTGTAGAATTAAGGACTCCCCGATGAGCATGACCGACATCATCAATGAGGCGATCGACAAGATCTCGGGTGCCCTCTTCGCGGGCGTGATCGGCACCGACGGGCTAAGCGTTGAAATGGCCTTCGCCGGTGGTGGCGCACACCTCGACATCGAGCTGGCAGAGCTTGAACTGGGCACGATTGCCTCGGCTGCCTCGGCTGCTTCGGCGCGTATCGGCTCCGGGTATGTGCTTGACCTGACGATTGAGACGGAGGATCTGACCTATTTGGCCGGCATGATCACCCCCGGCTACTACGCGGTTCTCGGCGTGCGCCCGGACTCTAGCCTGGGCCGCGCACGCTTCGCCGTGCGCCAGATGGTCGCTCGGATCAAAGACGAGCTGTAGAGCAGTGTACAGAAGAGTGTAGGGGCGGCACGAATCCGTAGGGGCGGCTCGCGAGCC
>CAIXLU010000334.1 GCA_903920315.1 uncultured Oscillochloris sp. | reverse complement strand
GCGAGCCGCTTTGTCTCGCGCTCCTTCGGCTTACTGCCCTCAAAAAATGCCGCCACCACCAGATCGCCGTAGAGCCGCACGCGGGCCAGTTCGTCCTGCGCCTCGCGCCAGAGCGTCGCAAGCGTGGTCGAACTCACGTCCTCTCCCGCCCGACGAATGCGACCGCGTAACTCATTCGCCTTCGCAACCTGGGCACGGATACCCGTGGTATAGAAATCGTCCTGAAACGCGGGCGCGTCACCCTGCCAGTGGAACGACTCAATCTGGCGGCGCGACAGCCCCACCAGCGAATCGCCGTGGCGCAGGGCGTGGTCTACGAAGGTCAGGGCGTGTTCCTTGGCCAGCGTCACCAGCCAGAGCGACACTTTGGCCAGGTCAACCGCCGTCGGGTTCTTATCCACGCCGTAGAGACAGCGCTGGGCCACCAACCGCCGGGCGTAGATCACCTCGTCCTCATCGGGCGGAATCTCGGGCAGTTCACCGTGGGCGTGCCAGGATTCCATCAGCGCATCGCCCAACTGGCGGCAGGCTTCAACCAAAAACGCACCCGACCCCATCGCCGGGTCACAGATTTTCAGCGCAAGGATACGTGACGGACGAGGTGGCTGGCCGTCTTCCCCGCGCAGACGCGCCAGGATCGGCTCTAGCGTGGTTCGCACAATCGGCTCGGTCAGGGCGCGAGGGGTGTAGTGCGAACCAGAGCGGCGGCGTTCGGCGCTGGGCTGGAGCACCATCGCACCGGGCGCGACGAGATCGGGCGTAGCCGCCATATCCAGCAGCGGGCGCAGCGCGGCGTGCAGATCGGCAATCGTCGTCGCCGCCAGCAGCGCCTTGCGCACCCCGTCCGCCGGAGTGCGCTCCGTCTGTTCCTGAAGCCACTGCGCCCGCTTGGCAGACGGCGTTTCCCGCAGGTGATCCAGGCTAATCGTCGTCGGCGCACCGCCCTTCTTGCCCGAGCGAATCGCCAGCGATTGGCCGGTTGCTGCCTTGATCTGAAAACCCATCATCGTCTCGTAGACCGCGCCAATCTGCTCGACATCCAGCGCCCGGTACGAGATGCGCTCACCATCGAGCAGCAGCAACTTTTCGAGCATCTGGTAGACCGTTCCATCCGGCACACGCGGCGGGACAATGCGCTGATGGTTCTGGCGCACCGAATCGGCGGCGCGACCTTCGAGAAACGGGAAGCGGTTCGGGTCAAACAGCACCCCGTGGCGGCGCGGCAGATGCAGATCACCGGCCTCCACCCCATCGTGGATCATGCGGAAGAGCACCAGCAATTGCGGCCACGCCCCATAGCGCTGCTGCATCGTATCCGGGTAGAGCGCGGCATCCTCGCGCAGCCGCTCGTAGAGTCCCGAGAGCGCGTAGCCGTGCAGGAACGTCTCATCCTGCGGCAGCATCTCGCGCTCCTCCGCGTAGAGCAGGAAAATCAGGCGCAGAATCACCGTCAGCAACCCGCGATAGACCTTATCCGGCTCGTTGTTTAGCGGGCCGTGCAACAGCGTCCCGTTCGTCTCTTCATTCGCCGCCTGCATACCACGCAGCAGGGCGTAGAGCGCGTGCAACACCTGCTCAGACAGGCGCTCGCTGACCTCGTTCTGAAACTTACGGCTCT
>CAIXLU010000333.1 GCA_903920315.1 uncultured Oscillochloris sp. | reverse complement strand
TCTGAGAATTGCTCTCACCGTGCGAAGAATTTTTCGGCAAAAATTATATCGGCGAGGGGGGGATGAGGTTACTTTTGCAATTGCTGATCGGGATGACGGCTATGGACTCTGATGTGCGGTGTCGGTGGGCGCGGCGGCGCCTTGCGTACTCACAGGTCGCCAATGAGTCTGTGCGCCGCTGCGCCCCGGCGGGACATCGGCGGCGCTGCGCCTGTCCACAGTATGTTTTACGTCATACGACCTTCTTGACATTGGCACAAAGCCTTGCGAGAATGAAAGAAACCCAGCGAATAGACCGTCGCGAACGATGCATCGTACGCCGAGGTTCTGCATGGACAATTTGATCGCCTATCTCCCCGAGGATCGGGGCCACGCCCTCTCTCGCGGTGTGGAACTACCTAATCGTGCCGACGGAGCCGCCCTCTTCGCCGATATTTCCGGCTTCACCCCGCTCACCGAGACCCTAACCCAGAATCTTGGTTCCCGCGCCGGGGCTGAGGCGCTCACTGACCAGATCAACGTCGTCTATGCCGCCCTCACCGCCACCGTGGCCCGCTGGCATGGCAGCGTGATCAGCTTCGCCGGCGATGCAATCACCTGTTGGTTTGATGCGGTTGATGGTTCCGCCGTACCCCGCGCCGCTGCCTGTGCCCTCGCCCTCCACACGGCGATGGTGCCCTTTGTCGCCGTCGCTCTTCCCGATGGGCATACTGCATCCCTGAAGATCAAAGTTGCCATCGCATCCGGTTCCGTTCGGCGCTTCGTCGTCGGCGATCCCGCCGTGCAGCAGTTCGATATCCTCGCGGGTGCCACCCTGTCCCGCATGGCTCACGGTGAACATCTGGCACACCCCGGCGAGGTGTTGCTCGATGCCGCCACTGTCGCGGCCCTCGGCCCCAGTGCGACCCTTGGCGAACGGCGGTTCGGTCCTGTGCACGATGAGTCCTTTCACGTGCTGCACACCCTGACCAACCCGCCTACGACAGATCCGTGGCCACCCTTGGCCCTGCCCGCAGAGTCTGCCCGCTCGTGGGTTCTGCCAGTGGTCTGGGATCGCTACCGAGCCGGATTGGGCACCTTTCTTACAGAGTTGCGCCCCGCCGTAATCATGTTCCTGCGCTTCGGGGGGATTGACTTCGACGATGACGACTGTGCAGGCACACAGATCGACACGCTTATCCGCCACGTCCACGCCATCCTCACGGATACGGGCGGTACCCTGCTCCAGATCACCGTTGGTGATAAGGGAGCCTATCTCTACGCCACCTTCGGTGCCCCCGTCACCCACGAAGATGATGCCCGCCGTGCTGCTCGGGCTGCCTTGGCGCTCCATGCGACCATCGTCGACCTCGGACTCCCGCCGGTGCAGATCGGCATAAGCCAAGGGACACTGCGCTGCGGAGCCTATGGTGGCCCATCCCGTCGGATTTATGGTGTCATCGGTGACGACGTCAACCTCGCAGCTCGCCTGATGAGTCTGGCGGCCCCTGGAGAGACGTTGCTCAGCGTGCGGGTGCAGTCAGCCCTCGGTGACACCTTCAACCGAGAACCACGTGCGCCCATTGAGTTTAAGGGCAAAGCCGAACCCCTCCCGGTCTTCGCTCTAACCGGAATCGCCCGTCGGCGAGCCATCCGGCTTCAGGAGCCAACCTATGCTCTCCCGATGATCGGGCGCGATAGTGCCATGGCTGCCATTCAGGTCTGCCTGGAGCGCACCCTCACGGGCCAAGGCCACGTGGTGATCATTGCGGCGGAGGCCGGAATGGGCAAGAGTCGGTTGGTGGCGGAGATCGTGCGCGTGGCCCGCCGCCACGGGTGTGCGGGCTACGGTGGTGCTGCGACGGCAAGCGGTACGCAGACTCCCTACGTGGTCTGGAGACCCATCATCCAGGCCATGCTGGATGTTGATTCTGACGCGCCCCTGCGGCGACAAATGCGACACCTCACGAGCGAATTGGCGGATCGCGTGCCGAATCGGGCCGAGGCACTCCCCCTGCTCGACGTGCTGCTGGAGCGAGATATTCCCGAGAACAGCTTCACCCAGGTGTTGCAACCGCAGGATCGCAAGGGAGTGCGCGAGGCGTTGATCAGTGATCTGCTGGCGCAGGCGGCGCACGAGTCGGGTGCGGAAGGAGGATCGCTTCTGCTGGTGATCGAAGATGCCCACTGGCTGGATCCGTTGTCCGCCGATCTCGTGCTGCGCGTGGCCCAGGAGGCTCTCGCCCTCCCCCTCTTCCTCGTGGTCGTCACCCGTTCAGCGGCGATTGCGCACATAGCCCCCCTCACCGCGCTTCCGCAGACCACGACGATCACGCTCAATGGATTGGATGATGCCGCCATGGCGGGACTGGTACGCGCCAAGCTGTCGCAACTCTTCCCGGCACGAGTGGGCGGACTGCCCCCTAACCTCATGGCCATCCTGGAAACCCGCGCTCAGGGTAATCCGTTTTACGCTGAGGAATTGTTGAACTACCTGCGCGACCAGGGGTTCGCGCCGGACGACCCGACGGCTCTCGCCGGGCGGGATTTGCCTGATAGCCTCCATCAGCTCGTGCTGGCCCGCATTGACCAACTCACGGAAGGAGAGCAAGCGACCCTGCGGGTCGCGAGCGTGGTCGGACGCCTATTCCGGGCCGCCTGGCTACCGGGCTTCGCCCCGGAGCTTGGGGCACTACCACAGGTACGTGCCGACTTGGAGCGCCTCGCACAGGCGGATCTGACCCCCTTAGACATACCGGAGCCAGAACTCGCCTACCTGTTCAAGCATATCGTGACCCAGGAGGTGGCCTACGCCAGCCTCCCGCACACGATGCGAGCCACGCTGCACGGCACCCTGGCCGACTGGTTGGAAACCGTAACGCCGGATACGCCGCCGCTCGACCTGCTCGCCTATCACTATGATCACAGCGACAACCTGCCCAAGCGACGGGAATACCTGCGGCGGGCAGGCGAGGCGGCGGCGGCACAATATGCGAACGCAGTGGCAATTGATTACCTGAACCGGGCATTGGCGCTGACTCCAGACGACGATAGGGATGAGCGATGGGCGCTGCTCTGGGCACGCGAGGCAATCTACGACCTGATCGGACAGCGTGCGGAGCAAGTTGCGGACATTGCCGCGCTGGCCACGCTGGCAGCAGACGATCCGTTACGTCACGCCGATGTCACCCTGCGCAAGAGTACATACCTCCTCGCGACAGGCGATTTTCGTACGGCGGCAGAAACCGCCGTACAGGTTCTGAGTCTGACGGCGGGAATCTCCCCACGGGAGGCCGATACTAGGCTTGTTTGGGGGCGTGCATTAAAGGCACAGGATGATCTCCCCGGCGCACGCACGCAGTTTGCGTGGGTGCGAGATTGGGCACGTGCCAATGGGGATCCTCAGCGAGAACTAAAGGCGTTGTTGCCCGATGCGATGGCACGTCGGTGGGACGGGTGGCGTGTAGTTCGACAGTGCCTACAACAGGCGCGTGCGCTCAGCCACGCCATTGGCGATCAGCGGAGCGAGGCCGTGGTACTCGGCCACGATGCGACCGCAGCACTCAATGAGGGCGACTACGCGGGCGCACGTACGGCATACACCCAGGCCCTCCGCCTTGTTCAGCGGATCGGCGACCGGGCCGGTGAGGTTCACGCCCGATCCGGCCTGAGCGGGGTAGCGGCGGCACTCGGTGATTACGTTGGGGCGCGTGCGATGGCAGAGCATGCGCTACAGCTTTGCCAAACCATCAACGACCGACAGGGTGAGATGATGGTGCGTCACGGATTGGGCGAGATCACCCACCAGCAGGGCGATCTCACTGCTGCCAATGACTGGTATCACCAGAGTCTGGCCCTCGCTCGAACGACGGGAGACCAAAACTATGAAGCGATGAGTCTCCGCAGCCTGGGCTACGTCCTCACCGCACGCGGACAGATTGATGAGGCGATTTCCTCCTTTACGGAAGGGTTGGCTCTGAGTACCGGGCTAGGAGACGAGGAGGATTGCCTATTGAGTCGCGCCGGACTAGCCCATGCCCTGTTAGCACAGGGCCATCTGGTCAGCGCGTATGCCCATATCGAGCCGGTACTCCCCACGATACCAGGCGATGATAGGGAGGTAGGAGCAGATGGACTCCGCGCCTACTATGACATCTACCGGGTACTCCAGGCCGTTGGACATCCACAGGCTGGACGGCTGCTGGTGCAGATGCACACGTGCATCATGACTCAGGTCGGCCTGCTCGATGCAGAGGATCGGCACCGATTCGTGGCGTACGTGCCGCTCAACCGAGACATCTTGGCAGCGTGGGCGCAGGGGGCAGCATAGCGTCTACCCAGCATGCACGAAGGAGGGGTGTAAAAGCCGAGAGCAGTGCGTAGCCTGCGAGCAGTCATGTCAGTCTTCGTATACCCTAGTCCGATGTTGGAAGTCTCCCACTTTCCGCATCAGATAGCAGGGTTCTTTTTCATGTTCTCTGACACATACCGTAGTGGATCATAGACCCGACAACGACATGCGGGGGCCGCAACGCGTAACGGCTGGTGATGGCGGCGTTTGTGCAGATCTTCATACGATGCCTTCAGCGCCAGCGCACCACACGATGGCACCCTACGTGCGTTCACCGTAGCGGCCCATCCTGCCGCGTGGACAAATTCGTGAACCGCGTGGTGACCGCATTGAAGTGTACGCCCACCTTCCCCAGCGGCCCGTTGCGCTGCTTGGCGACGTGGATTTCCGCGATCCCGCGCTGGTCGGACAGTGCCTTCTCGGACTCCTCGCGGTAGATGAACATCACAATGTCCGCATCCTGCTCTAGGCTCCCGCTGTCGCGCAGATCGCTGAGCTGTGGCACCTTGCTCGCCCGCTTCTCCACTTCACGCGAGAGTTGCGACAGTGCCAGGATGGGGCATTGCAGTTCACGGGCCAGCAGCTTCAACTGGCGCGAGATCCGCGAGACTTCGTCTACCCGGCTGGTGCGTGAGGTGTCCCCGATCAGTAACTGTAGGTAATCCACAATCAGCAGATCGAGCGGGCGTACCGTCGCCAAACGACGCGCCTTTGAGCGCACATCCATCACCGTCAGCATCGCGCTATCCTCAATCGCAACCGACGCCTCGGAGATCACCCCGAGGGCGTCGATCATCGCCGGGTCGCCCCGACGCACCCGTTCATCGACGAAGCGCGTGTCCACCCCGGTGTGGATGGC
>CAIXLU010000332.1 GCA_903920315.1 uncultured Oscillochloris sp. | reverse complement strand
TCATGGGGCAGGGTGTTGGCAATGAGTAGCCGACACCCTGCCCCATGATTCGCCCCTCCGTATGTGTGTGGTTCTTCTGTGAAAGATCAAACCATCATCGTCGGAGCCGGCCTAGGTGGCCTGGCTGCCGCTATTCGCCTCGCCGCCGCCGGTCACTCTGTCCTGCTCCTTGAGAAGAACCAGCGTATCGGCGGCAAGCTCAATCTCGTGCGGGAACAGGGCTATACCTTCGACACCGGCCCTTCGCTGCTGACGATGCCCTGGGTTATCCGCGATCTCTTCGCCGCCGCTGGTCAGCGCATGGAAGATTACCTCCACCTCGATCAGATTGAACCGATTTGCCGCTATACCTGGCCCGATGGTACGGTCTTTCACGCCTGGCAGCGCCTACCTCAACTCATTCAAGAAATCGAGCGCATCAGTCCGCACGATATCCACGGCCTCTTCCGTTTTCTCGCCTACAGCGCCCGGATCTACGCCGCTGTCGCCGACAACTTCCTGCTCAAGCCCTTCGATGGTATCTCCGAGCTCCTCACGCCCCGCCTGCTGCGCGATGGCCCGCAGATCGACTCGCTACGCAGTGTGGATGCCGCCGTGCGCGCCTATTTCCGCAGCCCCTACCTGCGCCAGATCTTCAACCGTTACGCGACCTACAACGGCTCGTCGCCCTACCTCTCACCGGCAACCTTCAATGTGATTGCCTACATCGAGTTTGCCGAGGGCGGCTGGTATGTGCGCGGCGGAATGTACGAACTGGGCCGCGCTCTGCTGCGTCTCGCCGAAGAGTTGGGTGTGCAGATCCGCACCAGTACCACCGTGGCCGAGGTACTGCGTGATCGCGCTGCCGCCTGCGGAGTGCGCCTAGAGTGTGGCGAGCGCATTCCTGCGGCCCGTGTGATCATCAATGCCGACCCGCGCTACGCCTACGCAGCGCTCCTGCCCGATCACGAGCGTACCGCCCGTCGTCTCGCCCGTCTGGAGCCTTCCTGTAGCGGCTACGTCCTCTTCCTGGGTGTGAATCGCACCTACCCACAACTGGCCCACCACAATATTTTCTTTAGCGCCGACTACCCCCGTGAGTTTCAGGCAATCTTCCAGAAGGGAGTTCCCGCCGTTGACCCCACCGTATATGTGGCCACAACCTGCCTGAGCGACCCGCAGCACGCCCCACCCGGCCACATGAACCTCTTCATCCTCGTCAACGCCCCCGCCCTTGGTTCGCGAGTCAACTGGTCTCAGGAGGCTGTGCCCTATCGTGATCTGGTGTTGGCCAAACTGGAGCGGATGGGACTGGATCACCTGCGTCAGCATATTGTCTACGAGCAGATCTGGACTCCACATGACATCCAGAGTCGCTACAACGCCGCAGGCGGCGCGATCTACGGCCTCTCCTCGAATAATCCCTTCTCGGCATTCATGCGCCCGCCCCTGCGCGCCCACGGATTGCGCGATCTCTACTTTGTCGGTGGCGGCACACATCCCGGCGGTGGTATCCCTCTCGTCCTCCTATCAGGTAAGGCTATCGCCGAGCGAGTTGCCGCCGACAGCGCGAAAAAGTCTTTACACTAAGCGTTACTACAGACTACTATATTTCCGGTATTATAGTGCCGTAGATAGCCGTTTCATCCATAAGTCTTGTCCTATTATCGTTAACTTGCGATTAACCTCTTGATTTTTGGGCATCGTAGTGCTATTATGACCTCGAAGCCTTAAGAGAACAACAACCAACCAGCGGATCTGTACAGCCGAACATGTGTGGTCAGACGGCAAGCGCCGACCCCTACTGTAAAATGATTTACAGAGACGAGGCGTGTGTTAGGGGAAATGGCAGGCGCGGCCTCGCCAGGGAGACTAACAGACAAGCGCCGGATCGCTGATGTAGCGATTGGATGCTGTGCGAGCAAAATGACCGCCTCTAGCGCAAAGCTCACCGCGTAAGGAACACAACAAGAATCCTACGCCGAGATCGGAGCCACACCCAAAGGCAAAAGCTGACACAGCGACTGCCGTCACGCCGCCGTAAGGCAGGGGACGATGGCCGTATTGACTGGAGGGCAGCCGAGGGTTTGCACAGATGAGTAAGCTGGCAGAGGGACACAAATGGAAGGACTGATTTCTTGAGGCGTCAAGCTCTGTACGCTCGGAAGACGGACTCCCTGTACGCTCAGGCGGATGGACGACGACGGACTTCGGACGAACCTAGCAAGACCAGTAAAAGGTAGGGAAATCAAAAAAAGTGCCAAGAGGGGCCGCAGGCATTGTGCCTGCGGCCCCTCTTGGTGTTTTGATACGCCTCAGCGTCTCGCGGATCTACCCCGCCATTCTCCAGCCGCCGTCAACTGCCAGGGTGTGCCCTGTAATGTACGAGGCCATCGAGGATGACAGGAAGACGACCGCTGCCGCAACCTCCTCTGGTCGCCCGGCACGGCGCATTGCGATGATCCCCTCGCCCCACGCTCGCACCTCGTCTGGCAGCGGGTTGAGCAATTCGGTATCCACAAATCCCGGTGCCACCGAGTTTACTGTGATTGACCATGCCGCCGCCTCTCGGGCCAGCGAACGGGTAAATCCTTGCACGCCCGCCGTGGCCGCCGAGTAGTCGGCCTGGCCAGGAAAGCCACCGTTGGCGTGCAGTGCCGAGAGGTTGATGATCCGCCCATAACGTCGCTGCATCATCGGTCGCATGGCCGCCCGACAGGTATGGTACACACCTGTCAGGTTTGTGGCCAGCACATCGCGCCATCGGGCCGTACTCATCTCTTCTATCGGGCCATAGCTCGCGTGTCCAGCGCAGTTCACTAGAATGTCCAATCGTCCCCAACGCTCTAGGACGGCACTCACCAGAGCCGGACCAGCCGCTGGATTGGAGACATCCGCCTGTATGGCCTCGGCTACACCGCCTGCTTCCGCGACCAATGCCAGAGTTTCTGCCGCAGCCTGGGTGCGCTCACGGTAACAGAATAGCACCTGCGCGCCCCGGCGGGCCAGATCGCACACCACTGCTCGCCCGATTCCCCGCGATCCGCCGGTGACGATCGCCACTTGCCCCGTGAAATCCATTGCGTGCCTCCTACGGCATCACCCATCCGCCATCGAGCGTCAGCACATGTCCGGTAATATACGATGATCGCGGAGAGGCCATAAAGCTCACTGCCGCCGCCACCTCATCGGTCGTGCCGAAGCGGCGCATTGCAATCGTGTTGATCGCCCACTCCCGGATCATTGGCGAAATATTCTCAACAAAGTCGGTATCAATATAGCCTGGTGCCACCACGTTTGCGGTAATCCCTTCGGCGGCCACTTCACGGGCAAGCGCCCGCGTGAATCCCACCAAACCAGCCTTTGCGGCACCGTAGCTTGTCTGCCCGACATTGCCCGCAAGCCCAGCCAATGAGCCTATGGTAATGATCCGACCGTACTGACGGCTGCGCATTGCGGGCAGGGCCGCTCGACAGCAGAGGAACGCCGAGGTCAAATCCGTCTCGATCACGTGATGCCACTGATCGGGCTTGAGCCGCACCAGCGGGGCGTCAACAGTGGCCCCGGCGTTGCACACCAAAATATCGAGGCGGCCCCAACGCGAGATGGCCGCCTCGAAAATTGTCGCAACATCGCCCTCATCACTTACGTCGGCGCGATGGGCAAGGGCGTCACCACCAGCATCGCGAATCAGCGCCACCACCTCATCCGCTGCCGTCGCGTTGCGCTGATAGTTGATCAGTACACTGGCCCCCTGGCGAGCCAGATCGAGGGCCACCGCACGACCGATCCCGCGTGACGCACCAGTGACTATTGCAACCTGATCATGAAGTGACATCAACTGCTCTTTGCTACAAATGCACGCACATCTGCCACCGTACTAATCGTCACCGTTCGCACCTGAGGTGCGATGCGGCGAATAAGGCCGGTAAGCACTTTGCCCGGCCCGATCTCCACAAAGGTTGTACATCCCAACGCCACCATCGCCTGAACGGAAGCGATCCAGCGCACGGGTTCCACAACCTGTGCCACCGCTTCTCGCCGCACCTCGTCGGCCACACGCAGTTCTTGGGCCGTCACGTTTGCGATAAGTGGCACATTCAGGTCGCGTACATCGGCACGCTCCATCTCGTGGGCCATACCCTCAGCGGCCTGAATCATCAGCGGCGAGTGGAAGGCGGCACTCACTTTGAGCGGCAGAACCCGCTTTGCTCCGCGTTCCTTGGCTTGCAGCGATGCCTGCTCCACCGCCAGTGCGCTTCCGCTGATGACGAGTTGGTCAGGGGCATTATAGTTTGCCACCACGACGGTGTTAGTGGCTGCGCTCGCTTCGTTATGGAAGGTTGCGCTAACGCTCCGGCAAATCTCTTCCAGAATTTCCTGGGCCAGACCGATCACCGCAGCCATACTACCTTCGCGGGCCTCGGCCATTAACTCGCCGCGCCGACGCACCAACCGTAGGGCGGTAGGAAAGTTGAGGGCACCCCCCGCAACCAGCGCCGAGTATTCGCCGAGGCTATGACCAGCCACGACCTGCGGGTGCGTTAGCTCCGCTCCGCCAAGATCTTTGAGCACATGCGTCAGGGCGGTGCTAACCGTTAGCAGGGCCGGCTGCGCATTTTCCGTCGCGATCAGATCGGTATCTGGCCCCTGAAAGCACAGGCTGCGCAACGGTATGTTTAGAAGATCATCAGCCTGATCAAAAATGGCACGGGCCACTGGGAAGTTTTCGTAGATGTCCTGGCCCATGCCAATGGCCTGCGAACCCTGGCCCGGAAATATCCAAGCAATACTCATCGGTTCCCTTTTCCCTATCCCTGTGCGCTACGCACTACGGCCTGCCCCAGCGTATCACCGACGACCCCCAGGTTAGCCCGCCACCAAATGCCGTAATCAGCAGATAGTCGCCATCCTTGACACGACCCTGCTGCACCGCCTCGTAGAGGGCAATCGGCACCGACGCGGACGAGGTATTCCCGTAGCGGTCAAGGTTGATCATTACCCGGTTCGCGGGCAGATCAAGCCGCTTTGCGACAGCCTCAATAATTCGCACATTGGCTTGGTGAGGAATGACCAGGCTGATATCACTGAGGCTCAAGCCGGCCTCTTTCACCGCACGCAGTGTCGAGTCGCACATCTCGCGCACTGCGTGCTTAAAGATCTCACGCCCATTCATATAGATGTACTGCTTACCCTGAGCGAGCAGATCGGGGGTAGCTGGCATGCGTGTGCCACCAGCATCAACCGCCATCATCGTCTCACCCTCACCAGCAGCCCCAATTTGCGTGCTGATCAGCCCCAGTCGCTCCTCGGTGGCCTGGAGTACCACGGCCCCGGCCCCATCACCAAAGAGGACACAGGTGTTGCGGTCGGTCCAATCTATCAGGTGAGTAAAAATATCAGCGGCGACCAGGAGCAAGCGATGGCTCATGCCGCTCTTAATCATCCCGGTGGCCACGCTCATCCCGTAGACAAACCCGCTACAGGCGGCGGCGATGTCAAAGGCAGGCGCACGTGAAATCCCAAGGTTTGCCTGGACAGCACACGCCGTTGCCGGGAATGGCCGATCTGGCGTGCACGTGGCGACGATCACCATGTCAATGTCGCCCGGCGATACACCGGCCCGCTCAATAGCTTCACGACCGGCAGCCGTCGCCAGAGTCGAGGTAAACACCCCCGGCTCAGCAACCCGCCGCTCACTAATCCCGGTGCGCGAGCGGATCCACTCATCGGTGGTATCAATCCTGCGGGAGAGATCATCATTCGTCACCACCTGCTGCGGGACGGCCATACCCCAGCCGATGATCGCCGCATAGCGTGAACTGCTCACTACTTCGCTGCCTTTCATTACATACAAGGGGCGGCCGGCACGGTGAGAACACCGGCCGGTCGCCCCTCGCTCGCCATCACGCTATCGCAGGAGGGCTGAACCCTAGCGGTTATCGGTAGTCTTGGTTGCAATGGCGATCACCTGACGACCCTTGTAGGTGCCGCAGTCTTGACATGTGACATGGGCGCGCATAAGGTTGCCACACTTCGGGCAGATCACCAGCGTTGGCGCGGTAAGTGCCAGGTGTTGGCGGCGGTTGCCACGGCGGTGGCGTGAGACTTTTCGTTTTGGTAGGGCACCCATAAGGGCTTTAACTCCTGCTCTGCGTTGTATTCTGCTGTGCCGCCCAGGCTCTCAGCGCCTCGAACCGGCTGTCCACACTATCGTCGGTCTGTCTATCATCAATCCCATCGGACTGAACTGTGTAGTTCATCGGTTTATCGCGATGCGCCGGACTCACCGGGTTGATTGGCAACTCCAGCAGCGTATAGTCTCGAACCGCATTGCCAATGTCCGCCATGTGCAGATCACTGAGCAGGTATGGGTCGTCCTCGATCGGTGCAGGCAGTTCATCGCCGTTCATCACATCCACAATCGAGTGGAACTCATCGCTGAAGTCAAGCTTAACCGGGTAATCGAACGGCTCCAGCGAGCGCACACAGATCATCTCCACCACACCCTGCGCACGCACGTGGGCATAGACACCTGTAGCCGTGCGGATGAAGCGCACATCGCCGCTGATCCCACGCAGGACGAGTTGATCATCGAGCGGGAGCGCCTCTTCGGTGAAGGTGTAGTCGCGCCGACCACCGATCATCTCGCGCAGCAACTGTGCTACATTAAACTTAATAGTTGACATGTCCGTATACGGCGCTGCGGCCAAGTACTACAAACGCCGCATTATAGCCAGAGGCATTGCTATTGTCAAGCGAAGGCCCCGACCCTAATGCCCTGATGCGTGCGATTCGCTGCCCAGGGCGCCCAGCCCGTTGCGCACGCTTGTTACGAGTTTCATCAGTCGCTCGTCGAGTTCCTCAAGCACCTGCCGTGCGTACTCATCAGCACCGGCGCGCACCTGGATGGCCTCGTTCTCGGCTTGCTGGAGCAACCGCCCGCGTTCTGCCTCTATCGCCTCCAACAACCCGCGCTCATTGAGTACCTGCTGCACCCGCGCCTGTGCTTCCGCAATCAGTCGCTCTTGCTCCTGGATAATGCGCCGCGCCCGCTTTTGCTCTTCGGGGATGGCGACCCGCATCCGATCAATGATGTCCAGAATGCGCTCCTCGTCCACCAGCAGGCGACCACTGAATGGTACCCGCCGACCCTCGGCCAGCGCATCCTCCACCTCATCAATCAAATCGTCCAGTTCGATGACCGTCACCCCCTTTGCGCGAACTTCTGGCGCAACGCCGCAACCACGTGTGGCGGCGCAAACTCCACAGGGTCACGGCCCAGGCTCGCCATTTCGCGCACCGCGCTTGAACTGACGTGCCCATACTTCAGGCTCGACGCCAAGAGTACGACCTCGATCTCTGGGTCGAGCGACTGATTGATCTGGGCCATTTGAAACTCGGACTCAAAGTCGCTGACGGTCCGCAGACCGCGCACAAGGGCGCAGGCACCGATCACGCGGGCGAAATCAACCGTGAGTATTGTGTAGCTAGCGACCTCAACCCGGGGCAGATGCTGCGTAGCCTCGCGCAGCAGATCGAGGCGCTCTTCCGTCGTGAAGAGCAGGTTCTTCTTCGGGCGGTCGAAAACGCTCATCACCACGCGATCAAACACCCGGCATGCCCGTGTGGCAATATCCAAGTGCGCGTAGGTAACAGGGTCGAAACTGCCGGGATATACCGCAATATGCATAGGGTTAGGTTCTGCGCGATCGCCTATCGGCCCGAGGAGACATGATCCGCTATGGTGTTTCGGTCTCTGCACCGTCGTCAAGTTCAAAGATCGAGAAACAGGAGTCGCCAAGGCGACGAAACTTGATCCTCGTCAGCAGCGGATAGGTGTCTTCCAGCGTGACTCGTGGCGAATGTCCGACAATCAACAAACTGCCGGGGTGTCCAACCTGTACCGTCGCCACTGTTGTGATCGTATGCACGATCTGTGGATCAGCGTAGGGTGGATCCATCACGATTATATCATAATGCCCTACACCCCGATGACCGTGCAAAAAACGATCAACCGGCATGCAATGTACCTTGCTGATCGCATCAAGCTTCGTGTGGCGTAGATTATCGGAGATAATGGCACAGACGTGGGCACTCTGCTCGACAAAATCAGCCGCACTGGCACCCCGCGAGAGGCACTCGATTCCCAGCGAACCCGTCCCCGCATAGAGGTCGAGTACCCGTCCGCGAATCGGCCCGTAGCCTTCTAAGATCGAGAAGAGTGACCCCTTAACCTTATCGAGCATGGGGCGCGTACCCAGGCCCTTGGGAGCCTTGAGCGTATGACCTTTGGCCTTGCCAGTAATAACGCGCATAGATATGAAAGAGGGGAGGGCCAGGGAAGACTCTGCCATCCCTGAGACCCACCCCCTACCGCTAAACAGTGCCTCTGGCAAACTCTAGCGCTTGGTGTACTGCGGTGCCTTACGAGCGCGCTTCAGGCCAACCTTCTTGCGCTCCTTCATACGCGGGTCGCGGGTGAGGAAGCCGGCCTTCTTAAGTACCGCCCGCAGACTTACGTCGAGATCCAGCAGCGCACGAGCGATACCGTGGCGCACGGCACCGGCCTGGCTGGCGACGCCGCCGCCCTTCACCTTCACCAGCACATTAAAGCTGCTCAGGTTATTGGTAATGGCGAGGGGATGGCGAATATTGCGCTGGAGTAGGTCACGCATCCCGAAATAGTCCTCTGTGTCCCGACCGTTCACCACGAACTCTCCGCTGCCGGGGAACAGGCGCACGCGTGCGACCGATGTCTTCCGTCGCCCCGTGCCCTGGTAGTAGCGCTTCGCATCCATCAAACTAGCTCCTTACTTAGCGCGGCGTCCAGACCTTCGGCTGCTGGGCGGCGTGCGGGTGGTTCGATCCGGCGTAGATCCGCAGCTTCGCCATCAGATGGCGACCCATGCGGTTCTTGGGCAGCATCCCCTTGACGGCGATGCGCAGGATGCGGTCGGGGTGCTTGGAGAGCATCATTTTGTAGGGCGTGGCCTTGATGCCGCCGGGGTAGCCGGTGTGGCGGTAGTAGATCTTCTGATCGGCCTTGCGGCCCATGATCTTGATCTTCTCAGCGTTCACCACAATCACGAAATCGCCGCTATCCAGCGAGGGCGTGAAGGTCGGTTTATGCTTTCCGCGCAGAAGCGTTGCGATCTGCGTCGCGAGCCGACCAACGACCTGGTCGTCGGCATCAACCAGCAGCCAGTCGCGCTGGACTTCGGAATGTGTCTGATGGTAAGTCTTCACAACTGCTATCCTTAAGGTGTTGTGTCTGGTTGCCGACCGTGCCGCACCACGGCCCAACCGACAACAAAAACTATTATATGGTGGCAGATCATCATCCGCCTGCGAGAACGTCGGCCTCGCCGATACTCTCGCCATCCCAGCGTAGAGTGCCAGTCGGATAACCGACCGACATAAGGGTGAGTCCGTGGGCGACGCTTGTTGGCCCTGCGGCTCTGCGATCCCGCCCCTTCAGAATGTCCTGAAAATCCTCGGGGCTGATTTTTCGACGCCCAACCAGCAGCGCCGTCCCGACAATCACCCGCACCATATGCTGCAAAAAGGCGTTTGCCGCCAGATCTATTGCGATCAACCGCCTGCCGAACAATTCGATCTCGCTCAGTCGTGCCGTGTAGCAGGTTCGCACGCTTGAGCGCTGATCGGGAACGAGGGCCGAGAACGCTGTGAAATCGTGCGTCCCCTCTAAGTACGGCAGGGCTGCTGCCATCGCCGTCACATCGAGTTTTTGCTCAACATAGAGGACGTAATTGCGGAGCATCGGCAGCCACGCATCGTTATTGTCAATCAGGTAGCGGTAGGCCCGCCGGTTTGCCGAATGTCGTGCGTGGAAGTCCGGCCCCACATCACGCACCGCCTGAACCGCCACATCCTCGGGAAGCTTCGCATTCATCCCACGCAGGATCGTCTTGCGCGAGTGCGTCGTCTCCGTAAGAATATTGGCTACCTGTCCTGCGGCGTGAACCCCCGCGTCGGTACGTCCGGCGAGAGTAACCCTTCGCCGCTCCTGGGTCAGTTCCTCCCACGCCTGCTCAAGCGCCCCCTGCACCGTGCGTCCCTGGTTCTGATACTGCGATCCGACAAAGTCAGTCCCATCATAGGCCAGACGCAGAGCAACATTTCGCATGGGGTAGGGTTAAACCAGTTCAATCAGCGCCATCTCGGCACCGTCGCCGAGCCGTGGGCCGATCTTCGTAATGCGAGTATAGCCACCATTGCGCCCAGAATACTCCTGCGGTGCAAAAGTGAACAACTTCCGCATCGCAATCTTGCTATCCAGCTTCGAGAGCGCCATACGGCGGGCGTGATGAGTATCCTCACGGGCGATAGTGATCAGCCGCTCCATCTCGGGCTGCACGGCCTTCGCCTTCGCCAAGGTCGTCTGGATGCGGCGATGATCGATCAGGGCGATCATCAGGTTGCGGTAGAGCGCCTTGCGGTGCTCATACGAGCGACTGAGTAATTTTCCAGCGTGTCGGTGTCGCATTGTCCTATCCTTAAACGGCTCCAGGGAGCAAAGTACCCCTCCACGCGGGGTACCTCAAGACCTGTTGCCTGCTACCTGTTACCTGTTGCCTAGCTTTACTCTGCGCTCGCCGACGCAAGTGCCGCAGGCTCGCCCTCGCCACTTACACCACCGAGCGGCCGCGTGATATAGCCGCGCTCGACAAGCCGATCACGGATCTCCTCCATTGATTTTTGCCCTAGGTTGCGTACCGAGAGCAGCGCCTTCTCGTCCATCTGAAGCACCTGACCCACCTTCGTGATGTCGGCGCGCTTCAGACAGTTGTAGGTACGAGTCGAGAGATCCAGATCTTCAATCGGCGTATCGTAGATGTCCGCCGGGATCGCCATCCCGCTCGGCGTCGGCAACTCCTCCTCCTCAATTGCGAGGCGATTGAAGTCGGCGATAGTCTGGCTATACTGCACCAACACCTGCGCCGCGTGGCTCAGGGCGTCGCCCGGTTTCACCGTACCGTCCGTCCAAATCTCCAGGAGCAGCCGGTCGAAATCGGTAGCCTGGCCGATGCGGGTATTCTCGACCACATAATTAACCCGTGGCACCGGCGTGAAAATCGCGTCAACCGGGATTTCCCCAATTGGCAGGACATCGCGCTGGTCAGCCGAGACATAACCCCGGCCACGCTCAACGGTCATCTCAATCTCAAGGCGGGCCATATCTGAGTCGAGTGTACAGATATAGTGCTTCGGATTGACCAGTTCGATATTACTGGGTGCATCAATGTCGGCGGCGGTAACAATACCCGGGCCGCGCTTCGTCAGGAGAACCTTCACCGGGCGCTCGGCGTAAGAGCGCAACCGGACGCCTTTGATGTTAAGCACAATCTCGGTAACGTCTTCTTTTACGCCCTCAATGGTCGAGAACTCGTGAAACACTCCATCGATCTTTATCTTTGTGATCGCCGAGCCGGGGATGGACGAGAGCAGCACGCGGCGTAGCGCATTGCCCAGCGTATGGCCGTATCCCGGATCAAGCGGCTCGATCTTGAAGCGCCCATAGTTCTCAGCCGCCTGCACAACCTCTATTTTGGGCATGGCGATATCAAGCACGGAAAGCCTCCTTAAAGCTTTGAAGATCTCAGATCACAGACGGTAGATTGCAGAACATTCCACAATCAACCACCTGCAACCTACCATCCGCAAGAGCTCTTACCGGCTGTAGAACTCGACGATCAGCTGCTCGTTAATCCCAGCCTCGGCGTCTTCACGGCGCGGCAGTGCGACAATCGTGCCGGAGAGATCAGCGGCGCTGAGGCGCAGCCAGTCGGGCGCTCGATACTTGGTAAGATCGCCGCTATCGACAAGATTCTTAAAGTACGCGCGGCGTCGGCTCTCAGTACGCACGGTGATAACTTGCCCAACCTTCAGCGTGTAGGAGGGGATGTTGGTCTTGCGGCCATCAACCATAATATGGCCATGAGACACCAGTTGCCGCGCCTGTGCGCGGGTCACACCGATACCCAGCCGATAGACCACATTATCCAACCGCCGCTCCAGCAGGCTCAGCAGATACTCGCCGGTGACGCCGCTGCGCCGCGACGCCTGCTCAAACACCCGGCGGAACTGTCGCTCCAGCACGCCGTACATATACTTGACCTTCTGCTTCTCCAGCAGTTGGAGCCCGTAGTCCGACACCTGGCGACGCCGCGCATTCGGGCCGTGCTGCCCTGGGGGATACGAGCGCTTATTGAGGATACGCTGCCCTTTTTCGGTGATACCGATGCCAAGGCGGCGACTAATTTTCCCAACGGGGCCATGATAACGCGCCATGCTAGATCAATGCCTCCATACTGTACGCGGGCCACTGCTGCCCGCCCTCTTGTGTTATCTCTCGCCGGGGATGGGCGCTTGCGGGGCGGAACATAAATCCGCACTCCTACCGTGGCGGGCGCCCGGGGCCGTACCCTGCGGTTCCATCCACGATCATCCTAACCGGCTCTCGTCGTGGCCATACCTACACGCGACGGCGCTTGGGCGGGCGGCATCCGTTGTGTGGGATCGGAGTCACGTCGGTGATCGCAGATACCTGGAGACCGGCGGCCTGAAGCGAGCGAATCGCCGCCTCGCGGCCCGATCCGGGGCCTTTGACAAAAACCTCAATCGAGCGCATCCCGTTGTCCATCGCTTTGCGGGCGGCGCTGTCGGCGGTAACCTGTGCGGCATAGGGCGTACTCTTGCGCGAACCCTTAAAGCCGCCCTGGCCGGCGCTCGCCCAGCAGACCACCGCGCCCGAAGGGTCGGTGATTGTCACAATCGTATTATTGAAGGTACTCAGCACATGCGCCTGGCCGCGTGGAACATTCTTTCGCTCACGTCGCCGACCGCGCTGACGAGCTGCCGCTGCCGTAGCCTTCTGACCTTTCGGGGGCATAGATCTCTCCTTAACACACAACGGACACAGGCAGGCACACAACGCCTACCTGTGCAAGATGCTGTCGTCACTATTTCTACTTCTTCGCCTTCTTCTTAATGCCGATCGCCTGGCCCTTGCGTCCACGGCGCGTGCGTGCGTTTGTGCGGGTGCGCTGTCCACGCACTGGCATCCCACGGCGATGGCGCAGGCCACGATAGCAGCCAATGTCCATAAGCCGCTTAATATTGAGCTGCACTTCACGGCGCAGGTCGCCCTCGACGCGATACTCGCGGTCAACAACCTCGCGGATCCGACCCACTTCCTCTTCGGTGAGGTCGCGCACCCGCGTCTCAGGATTCACGTTGGCTTTACGGAGTACATCCAGACCATTCGAGGGGCCGATCCCGAAGATATACCGGATCGAAATCTCGATCTTCTTGTTGCGGGGAATATCTACCCCAGCGATACGTGCCATGAACTTCCTCGTCTAAACGCTATCAGCGACGGCCACAGGCCGCTCGCGACTCCTCTGCACCCGACTACTCGCATCTCACGCAGCCAGGCGAGAGATCGCCAACTGCCGAATGCCGCCAACTAGCCCTGTCGCTGCTTGTGCTTGGGGGTGCGCGAGCAGATTACCCGAATAACACCCTTGCGCTTGATGACCTTGCAGTACTCGCAGCGCGGCTTAACCGCAGCACGAACTTTCATCATTTACCTCCCTCGCGACAGCGCATACGCTGCCGGATGCTGTGCGTGATTCAACAGCAAATATGAATTACTTATAGCGATAGGTAATCCGACCACGGGTGAGATCATAGGGTGAAAGCTCAACTAACACTCGATCACCTTTAAGAATACGAATATAATTCATCCGCATCTTGCCCGAGATATGGGCCAGCACCTCGTGGCCATTCTCAAGCTCTACTCGGAACATTGCATTTGGGAGAGGCTCCGTGATCGTACCTTCCATCTCGATCACGTCCTTTTTTTTGGACATATCACTCCTTCGATGTCGGCGTCAGCTCAGGATTGATCTTTAATGCAAGCAGCATTGCTTCTGTCACCAGCGATATCTCGCGCTGACCGTCAATCTCATGCAAAATGCCTTGGCGTTGATAGTACGCAATCAGCGGCATCGTCAACTCAAAGTAGACATCAAGCCGATGCTCGGCCGTCTCAATCGAATCGTCGGTGCGCTGATAGAGTTTGCCCGTGCAGGCATCACAAATTCCCGGCCGGTGGGACGGGAAATAGTAGATGTTACAGGTTGCCCCGCAAGTCTTGCATGTCTGACGTCCTGCAATCCGCCGTAGCAACACATCTTTGGGTACTCGTAGGTAGAGTACTGCGTCAATACTGTTGTTATACTCGGCCATTGCTGTATCCAGCGCGATGGCCTGCTCACTCGTTCGCGGGAATCCATCAAAGATGACGCCGGCGCTACAGTCAGGTCGGGCGATACGCTCCAGGATCATGCGGATGACCACCTCGTTTGGGACGAGTCCCCCGCGATCCATGTATGATTTTGCCAACATACCCAGTTCGGTACCCTCACGAAGCGCGGCCCGGAAGAGGTCGCCGCTTGCCACGTGGATCAGCGAGGTGCGTTCCGAGAGGGTTTTCGCCTGCGTCCCTTTTCCTGCGCCTGGGGGGCCCAGCAGAATAACGTTGGTCATTGTCGGTGCCTCTTGCGTATAGATCTCACGCGCATCCCTGCACGGTCAGTCTCCAAAGTTCACGTACATGTGAACCGGAGAACGCTGCTCCCCACAACCACGGCTTGTACTTCAAAATACTGAGACTGCCCACTATACCACAAACTAACAGGTCTGTGGTACCTATTTGCTCAGGAAGCCTTCGTAGTCACGCATAATCAGTTGCGACTCGAGTTGGCGCATGGTGTCAATGGCCACACCCACAACGATCAGGAGGGCCGTACTACCAAGGCCAAGCTGGAGACCGGTAATTGTCTGCGTCAGGAAGGGCAGAATGGCCACAATCCCCAGGAACAGCGCACCCACCAGCGTGATCCGATTCAGCACCCGACCTAGATATTCCTCGGTCTTCTTGCCGGGTCGAATCCCTGGAATAAATCCGCCATTGCGCTGGAGACTGTCGGGGATGTCCTGCTGGCTAAAGAGTACAATCGTGTAGAAGTAGGTAAACCCTACCGTCAGCAGGAACAACAGAACCATATAGACCACGCCACCGCTCTGACCTGTGGGGTTAAACGTTGTGTAGAAAAAGCCAGCGATGGCATTTCCGATACCCTCGCCGTTTACTTGGTAGAACCACGAGGCGATAATGCCGGGAAAAATGATGATGCTCTGGGCGAAAATCAGCGGGATCATACCGGCCATATTCACCTTGAGCGGAATATGGCTGCTCTGACCACCGTAAACTTTATTCCCGCGCACCCGTTTGGCATACTGCACAGGGATGCGGCGCTGACCCTCTTGGATGAGAACAATGCCAATGATGGTCAGCAGAGCAATGGCCACGAAGCCAATTACACCGATGATCGTACTGACACCACCGGCCTGGCTAACCTGGAAGCCCTGGACGATCATGCCGGGGAGCCGCGACACAATACCGCCGAAGATGATCACCGAGATACCCTGGCCAATACCGCGCTCGTTGATCTGTTCGCCAAGCCAGACCAGCAGCATCGTCCCCGCCACCATCGAAGTCAGAATGGTGAAGGTGGGCAGGAAGTTGCTGACAATATCAAACGATGACCGGAAGAGCGACGAAGCCACAACATTGGTCGGGTTGACCGTCCGCTCCAGGGTCATGGTCTGCCCATACGCCTGGAGATAGGCCAGCGGGATCGTCAGCCACATCTGGTAGCGGTTCATCTTTATCCGGCCCTGCTCACCCTCTTTAGACAACTCCTGGAGCGAGGGGATGAGTGGCTGGAGCAGTTGCATAATGATCGAGGCCGTAATGTAGGGATAGACCCCCATCGCCGCCACCGAGAAATTCTGCAGCGCTCCGCCGGCGAAGATATTCAACAGTTGAGCAAGCTGGTTGTTCGCCAGAGCGTCCTGAAGCTGCTGAAGCGAGGCCGGGTTAATATTCGGAACCGGAATATGCGCGATCAAGCGAAAGATCAGCAACATCCCCAAAGTAAAGAGGATGCGTCGGCGCAGATCTGGCAACTGAATGGCGCGAAGAACAGCTTGGAGCATCGGTGTCCCCTCTGGACGATCATCAGTCGTAGAGACGCTGCCGACAGCAGAGATGCCGACAGCGCCTGATTCCGTTGACAGAACCTAGTCCTGCGCCTTCTTCTTTGCGTTGCGACCGCCGAAGTTAGCCCCGCGTGAACGCGAGTGGCGCTCGACCACCCACTCCACTTCAACCACGGTGCCGCCGGCTGCCTCAATCTTCTCCCGTGCGACCGAGGAGAATTTATGCGCCTTCACCGTCAGCGCAACGCTCAGCTCGCCATCGCCAAGAACCTTCACCGGCATCGTCTTGCGACGCACGGCGCGGGCCTCAAGCAGACTCTCCGGTGTCACCTCGACCCCGGCAGGCCACTCGCTGAGATCGCCGACGTTAAGAACCTCGTAATCAACACGGAAGATGTTGGTGAAGCCACGCTTAAACGGCATGCGCTTGACCAAGCGGTTCTGTCCGCCCTCAAAGGTACGATAGGGGCCGGGGCCAGAGCGGGACTTCTGTCCCATCATGCCCTTGCCGGCGGTCTTACCTTTGCCCGAGCCAGCGCCGCGACCGAGCCGCTTACTGGTATGGGTTGAGCCCGCTGCGGGCTTAAGATCGTTCAGTTTCATGTTGTCACCTCGTCGGAGACCTCTTCAACCGATACCAAGTGCTTGACCTTAAAGATCATGCCCCGGATGGAGGGGGTATCGGACTTGATCACCGAGTGATTAAGCTTCCGCAGACCGAGGGATGCAACCGTCTCCTTCTGATCCTTGGAGTAGCCGATGACACTCTTGGAGTAGGTGATCCGCAGCTTGCTCATACCGCCGCCTCCTGGTCGGCTGCCGGCCGGCGGCTACGCCGAGCGATCAGCTCCTGGGTGGTCATATCGCGGCGGCGGGCCATCTCACCGAGGGAGATCAGCTCGCTCAGCGCCTGGAAGGCAGCCTTGACCACATTGACCGGGTTATTGCTGCCGTAAACCTTTGAAAGAATATCTTTGATCCCTGCGGCCTCAACCACCGGGCGAACACCACGACCGGCGATGACGCCAGTTCCTGGGGCAGCAGGCCGAATCATCACCTTCGTAGCGGCGAACTTCGTCATCACCTCGTGGGGGATGGTTGTATTCACCAGCGGGACGCGGATCAGGTTCTTTTTGGCGGCCTCGGTACCCTTACGGATTGCCTCAGGCACCTCAGCAGCCTTGCCCATACCGACGCCGACGTGGCCCTTGCCATCGCCGACCACCACCACCGTACTAAAGCTAAAGCGCCGACCGCCCTTGACCACCTTCGAGACGCGGTTGATCTGAACAACGCGCTCCTCAAGCTCAAGCGACTCAGCGTTGATACGTTCTTTCTTCACAGTTCCTCCGGAAAGCTGCCCGAGGGGCGCTAGAAGTTGAGGCCAGCTTCGCGAGCGGCCTCGGCGAGGGCTTTCACGCGCCCGTGGTACTTGAAGCCGCCGCGGTCAAAGACCACCTTCGTTACCCCGGCCTCAAGTGCCCGCTCGGCGACAAGCTTACCGACCAGCGCAGCCTGCTCCGTCTTTGTCTTCGGTGAGTCGGCCTCGGGCCATGCCTTCTCGTTGGTTGACGCGGCGACGAGGGTACGACCGAGCGTATCATCAATCACTTGGGCGTAGATATGGACACTGCTCCGGAAAACACTCAGCCGGGGCCGCTCCTGAGAGCCGCTGACGCGCTTACGCAGCCGGGTATGCCGGCGGATGCGCAGTTCACGCGTAGATCGCCTTCCCATAGATGCCTCACTGTCGCAATAGAGATTATATCCCCTATCGCAATCACTAACATTGTTGATCTGGTAGGCGGGCGCTGTGCAGCGCCCGCCTACCGGCACAATTACTTCGCCTTACCGGCCTTACCAGCCTTGCGGCGAACCTTCTCTTCAAGGTACTTCACGCCCTTGCCCTTATAGGGCTCCGGCGGGCGCAGGCCACGAATCTTCGCAGCCTCCTCGCCGACCACCTGCTTATCAATCCCGCGCACAAAGAGCGGCAACGGATCACTGGCGCTCTTGCGCTCACCGACCGCATACTGCACGTCCTGAGGCGGGTCGAGCCGCACCGGATGCGAGAAGCCAAGCTGGAGGACAAGCGTCCTGCCCTCAAGCTGGGCACGATAGCCCACGCCATTGATCTCCAGTGCCCGCTGCCACCCATCGGTGACACCGACCACCATATTCGAGAGCAGGGTGCGGGTCAGACCGTGGAGTGACTTGTGCAACTTCCCGTCAGACGGGCGCTGCACCGTCAGCGTACCATTCTCCTGGGTGATGATAATGTCGGAGTGGAACTGCTGGGTCAGAGAGCCCTTCGGCCCCGTCACCACCACAAGGTTTTCCTTGCTGATGTCCACCTGAATCCCTTTGGGAAGGGTGATAGGTTTTTTGCCGATACGCGACATTCGCTTCCTCCGTGCGTGCTACCAAACGTAGCAGAGCACCTCGCCACCGACGCGCTCCTGCCAAGCCTCGTGGCCGGGGAGAATACCCTTCGGGGTAGAGAGAATGCTCAGACCAAGGCCGCCACGCACCCGCGGAATCTCATCGCGCTTCGAGTAGATGCGCAGGCCAGGCTTGCTCACGCGGCGCAGGCCAGTAATAGCCGGGCGCCGGTCGGACATATACTTCAATGTGATCGCGATCGTGCTGAAAGGCTTCCCCTCAACCAGGGAATAGTCCTTGATAAACCCTTCGCGCTTCAGAATGTCGGCAATTGCCAACTTCATCTTCGACGAAGGAATATTCACAACCACATGCCGCGCCATACAGGCATTTCGGATGCGTGTCAGCATATCGCCGATAGGGTCGCTAACGCTCACGGTGTGCCTCCTCACACGTCTGGTGCCGGCTGCGGCTGCTGCCGCTTTACACGTAGCCGGTCGCCCGCAACGTTATGATGTTCTACCAGCTTGACTTGACGACACCCGGAAGAAGGCCCTTCAGCGCATGCTCGCGGAAACAAATGCGACACATGCCAAACTTTCGCATATACGCACGCGAGCGGCCACAAGTCTTGCAGCGATTGTACTCGCGCACCTTGAATTTGGCTGGGCGTGACGCCTTAACAATCAGTGAGGTCTTCGCCAAGGATGATTCCTCCTAAACAGTTGGACTAGTTAGCCTTCGCTCCTGGCCCAGACTAATCACGAAACGGCATACCGAGACGCTTCAGCAGGGCGTACGCCTGCTCGTCATTGGTAGCGGTGGTTACAATCACCACCTCAAGACCGCGAATCTTGTCGATCTTATCGTAGTCAATATCAGGAAACACAATCTGCTCACGCAGACCAAGGCTGTAATTGCCACGGCCATCGAACGACCGGCGGCTGACGCCGCGAAAGTCGCGGATACGAGGCAGGGCGAGAACGATCAGCCGATCGAGGAAGTCGAACATACGCTCGGCACGCAAGGTAACCATCGTGCCGATCGCCATCCCCTCGCGCAGCTTGAACGTGGCGATAGACTTCTTTGCCTTTGTGATAACCGGCTTTTGGCCGGTAATCGTGGTCAGATCGGCCACGGTCGCATCGAGAGCCTTGGAGTTCGTCACGGCCTCACCGACGCCAACGTTGACCACAATCTTGGTCAGCCGAGGCACCTGCATCACCGACGTATACGCGAACTCCTGCATGAGCGCAGGGACGATCTCTGAACGATACTTTTCGAGCAGACGAACTGTCATGATCTCTCTCTCCAGGGGCTAGGAGGCGCGGCGAAAGCGCAGCTCCGGCCCTGCGCACAGGTTACTTGTCAATCACCGCGTCGCATGACTTACAGAAGCGAACCTTGCGCGGTCGGCCCCTCTCGTCAGTCTCCTCAAGGAAGCGATGCCCGGTACGTGTCGCATGCTCACATCGGGGGCAGATCAGCATGACATTAGAACTATTGAGCGGAGCCTCTATCTCAATAATTCCACCGGGCTTGCCGGGACCACGCGGCTTCGTATGGCGCTTGGCAATATTCAAGCCCTCAACCACCACACGCCCTTCCTTCGGCACAGAACGCTTGATCTTGCCCTTGCGCCCCTTATCTTTACCGGCAATAATCAGCACCATATCGCCTGTTTTGACGTGCATTACAGTACCTCCGGCGCCAGTGACACGATACGCATAAACTGCTTCTCACGCAGCTCACGGGCCACGGGTCCAAAGATGCGCGTGCCACGGGGGTTATTTTCCTTACCGATGATCACGGCTGCATTATCGTCAAAACGGATATGCGAGCCGTCAAGTCGCCCGTATTCTTTGGTCGTACGCACGATGACAGCACGTACCACCTCACCCTTCTTCACTGTTCCGCCGGGGGATGCCTGCTTGACCGAGGCAACGATGACATCGCCGACCCGACCGTAGCGCACCCGTGATCCACCGAGTACACGGATGCACATAATCTCTTTGGCACCGGTGTTATCGGCAACCTTAAGGCGAGACTGAGGCTGGATCATGGCTTTTACTCCTCGCCGCGCTTCACAATCTCGATAACCCGCCAGCGCTTGGTGCGGCTCAACGGGCGAGATTCCTCGATCCGCACCGTATCGCCCGTCTTGCAGGAGTTATCCTCATCGTGGGCGTGGAACTTGTTCGTCTTGCGAATAATCTTGCGGTAGAGCGGGTGAGGTTTGAGATAATCCACCGCCACCACCACCGTCTTATCCATCTTGTCGCTCACCACACGCCCGATCTTGATGATCTTGCGTGCTGTCGGCTGTTCAGTCATAGTTAAATCTCCAGCTCACGCTCGCGCAGGATCGTCTTGATCCGAGCGATGTCCCTGCGGACCTGCTTGAAGCGAGCCGTGTTCGTCAGGCGACCGGTCACCTGCTGGAAGCGGAGATTAAACAGCTCCACATCGAAGCCCTTCAGCTCGGCGCGCAGCTTCTCGTCGTCCTGGTTGCGCAGATCACTCGCCTTCACTGGCGGCCTCCTCCACTTCGTCCCTGGTAATGATCTTGCAGGGGATGGGCAACTTCTGGGCGGCGCGGCGCATCGCTTCCATCGCGATATCCTCGGTGACGCCGCCGAGTTCAAACATAACCCGGCCCGGCTTCACCACCGCCACCCAATGATCAACCGATCCCTTACCGCCGCCCATGCGGGTCTCAGCGGGCTTCTGGGTCACTGGCTTATCGGGGAACACCCTGATCCAGACCTTGCCACCGCGCTTGATAAAGCCGGTGATGGTACGACGGGCTGCCTCGATCTGGCGGCTCGTGATCCAGGTACTCTCAAGCGCGACCAGGCCATACTCGCCGAAGGCCACGCCGCTCCCGCGATAAGAGAGACCCTTATTGCGACCGCGCTGCTGCTTGCGGTACTTTGTGCGCTTAGGAAGCAGCATTATCGTTCCTCCTGGCCGGGCGATCGCGCCGCTCGGTCGGGGCGCTAGGGGCACTCGCCTGCTGCTCGACTGCGGCCTTCGCCAACTGATCGGGGAAGACTTCGCCCTTATAGATCCACACCTTCACACCGATACGCCCGTAGGTGGTGTGAGCGTGTACCTGTGCGTAGTCAATGTCGGCGCGCAGCGTATGACGCGGCACACGACCATCGCTCTCGTTCTGAATGCGCGACATTTCCGCGCCGCCGAGGCGACCCGAGCAGCGCACCTTCACGCCCTGAGCGCCGAGGCGCACCGCACGTTGAACGGCCTGCTTCATCGCCCGCTTGTACGAGACGCGCTTGGTGATCTGCTCAGCGATACTCTCCGCCACCAGTTGGGCATCGAGTTCAGGCTGATGGATCTCCTGAATATTGAGCTTGATCTTCTTGCCGGTCTTTTGCTCAAGCGTATTCTTCAACAGATCAACATTTGCGCCGCGCTTACCGATCACAATACCGGGCTTTGCGGTGAAGACCGTCACTTCAATCTTGTTCGCCGAGCGCTCGATATCAATACGCGAGACGCCCGCGTTCTGTAGTTCCTTGGCGATCAGCTTACGCAGCGCCAAATCTTCGTGGAGCTGATCGGTATAGGATCGCTCGGCGAACCACTTCGACTGCCAGTCCTTGATGTAGCCGAGGCGGAAGCCGATCGGATGTACTTTTCGTCCCAAGACAACCTCCTAGTCCTGGCCGCCTAATAGGTCTCGCCATCGTCCACGATCACGGTGATGTGGGTCGTGGGCTTACGAATGCGGTTCGCCATACCGCGAGCGCGGGGCATAAAACGCTTGAGTACCGGGCCTTGGTCGGCGAAAATTCGTTTGACCACCAAGTCACTCGGGTCAAGGTCAAAATTATTCTCGGCGTTGGCCGCAGCCGACTTTACCGTCCGAAACACCTCGCGGGCCGCCTTTTGCGGCATGTACTGCAAGGTCGAGAGGGCGCGATCAACCTTCATCCCGCGTACGACATCCATCACCAGGCGAACCTTGAGCGGCGAGATGCGCACATATCGGGCTACAGCTTTGACTTCCATTGCCTTACTCGTCTGCGGTCAGGCCGCATAGGAACGCCCACTCGCACGCAAACCCACGCATTGTACCACAATTCACGATTCACGTGCGGAGCAGACACCCTATACGAACGAACCGGGCACAGAGCGATACCCGAGGGCATCACTACTTCATCTTGCCGCGCTTATCCGCCTTCTTGCCACCGTGGCCACGGAAGAACCGTGTGGGCGCGAATTCGCCAAGCTTATGGCCAACCATGTTCTCAGTGATATAGATCGGAACATGGCGGCGACCGTCGTGAATGGCGATCGTGTGACCGATCATCTGCGGGAAGATGGTCGAGTCACGTGACCACGTCCGCAGCACACGCTTATCGCTCGTGCGGTTCATGGTCTCGACGCGATCGAGGAGCCGAATATCGACGTACGGCCCCTTCTTTGAAGAGCGAGCCATAGATCCTCCTGACAGAACAGGGCGATGTGGGCGAGGCCCACACCCTCCCAATTAGGGCTTGCGCCGCCGGACAATGAACCGATCGCTGCGCGGGTTATGGCGTGTCTTGACACCGCGAGCGGGCTTGCCCCACTTGGTCTTCGGGTTCATACCGCGAGGAGAGCGGCCTTCGCCACCGCCGTGCGGATGGTCACGCGGGTTCATCACCGTTCCACGCACGTGGGGCCGACGACCGAGCCAACGTGAGCGACCGGCCTTACCTAGGCGGATATTCTGGTGATCCAGATTACCGACCTGGCCGATGGTGGCGATACAGCGAATATGGATCATACGCATCTCGCCGGAGGGCATACGGACGGTGGCATAATCACCCTCCTTGGCCATGAGCTGGGCAGAAGTACCGGCGCTACGCACCAGAACCCCACCGCGCCCGATCTCTAGTTCGATGTTATGGATCTGCGTACCGAGGGGGATAGCCGAGAGCGGCAGAGCGTTACCGACACGAATGTCGGCATCGGGGCCACTGCTCAGCATATCGCCAACCTTGACTCCTACCGGCGCAATGATATAGCGCTTCTCGCCATCAACATAGGCCAACAGCGCGATGCGCGACGTGCGGTTCGGGTCGTACTCAATGGCCTGAACCTTGGCCGGGATACCGAACTTATTGCGCTTAAAGTCAATAATACGGTAAAAACGCTTGTGACCACCGCCGCGATGGCGCACGGTGATGCGACCGGTATTGTTACGACCCGACTGCTTGCGCAGCGGCTCGATCAGGCCCGGCTCAGGACGCTTCTTCGTAATCTCCTCGAAGGTTGACACCGACATATTGCGGCGACCCGCCGAGGTTGGTTTATACTTGCGAACACCCATCGCTTTGCTCCAGGTACAGGGCACAGGGCACAGGGGGCTGTCCCCTACCGCCGTGACTAGCTTTCAAAGATCTCGATGCGGTCGCCGGCAGCGACCGAGACGATCGCCTTTTTCCAATCCCGGGCGTACCCGACCTCGCGCCCGCGCCGTTTCAGCTTCCCACGGACGTTGATGGTATTCACCCGTGTCACCGTCACGCTGAAGATCGTCTCAATGGCGCGCTTAATCTCGGGCTTGGTCGCCACGCGCAGCACCTCGAACGTATACTGGTTCGACTCCATCAGGAGTGTATTCTTCTCGGTGACGAGCGGGCGGACGATAATTTGATGCGGCGTCGGCATCGCTACTTCTCCTCGCTCTGAGCAGACGACTGGCCGGCACCCAGGTAGCTCTCGATAACTTCGATTGCAGCCTTAGGCAGCACCACCGTATCGTAGGTGAGCAGGTCGCGCACATTAAGGTAACTGGCGAGCAGTGTCTTCACGTTCGGCAGGTTATTGGCCGAGCGCTGGACGATACCGGACTGCTCGTTCTTGCGGTCGAGGATGATCAGCGTCTTCCCGCTGAGCGTATGGTCGCCAAGGAACTTGATAATGTCCTTGGTGCGCGGTGCCGTAATCGCCAGATTATCAATAACGCGGATCTGAGCGGCGGCGAGCTTTGCGGAGAGGGCCGAACGCACGGCCAGGCGGCGCATCTTCTTAGGCATGCTCACCCGGTACGAGCGCGGGTGCGGGCCGTGGGCGATACCACCACCGATGCGGTGCGGGGCGCGAACAGAACCCTGGCGGGCGCGGCCGGTGCCCTTTTGGCGATAGATCTTCCTGGTACTACCACGCACCTCGCCGCGACCACGGGTACTCTGGGTACCCTGGCGAGCGTTGGCGCGCTGCATCACCACGTACTGGTGCATCACCGGGATGTTTGGTTCGATGCCGAAGACATAGTCGCTCAGCTCGACACTCCCGATCTGCTCGCCGGCCTGATTATAGAGATTTGCTTCCATTGCTGTTTCCTATATCCCGCGTGTCGTTGGTACTCCGACGACAAGCAGGCATAGTTTTATCTAGACCTTTACGGCGCGGCGGATCTCGATCAGGCCCGTGCGAGCACCGGGAACCGAGCCCTTCACCAGGATTAGGTTCTTCTCCGGCAGCACCTCGACAACCTCAAGGTTCTGGATGGTGACGCGCTTGCCTCCCATGCGGCCAGCCATTTTCTGACCCTTCCAGACGCGACCGGGGGTTGTACCCGCACCGATCGAGCCAGGGGCGCGATGGCGGTCGCTCTGTCCGTGGGTCTTCGGGCCGCCGTGGAATCCCCAGCGCTTCACCACACCGGTGAAGCCGTGGCCCTTGGAGGTACCCGAAATATCAATCTTCTGGCCGGGCTTAAACAGCTCGACGTTGATAACCTCACCGGGCGTATGTTCCTGAGGGTTATCGGCAGGGAACTCGCGCAGATAGCGCAGCAGCGCATTGGCCGCCTTGAGGTGCCCCTGCTGGGGCTTGGTGAGCTTGCGCGGCTCCACCTGCTCATACCCGATTTGCACCGCAGCGTAACCGTCACGCTCAACGGTGCGTACCTGGGTGACAATGCAGGGGCCAGCGGCGATCACCGTAACCGGGATCACCTCGCCCTTATCGCTAAAGACCTGCATCATTCCCAGCTTCCGACCCAACAACCCACTAATCATTACTGCTACCTCCGCAGCATGCGTCATTGCGCAGCGGCTGCCTTTTACTATTGAACCCGCGACCGACGACGCAGTACCTTTTTTAATGCCCGTCGCCTATCGTGCGTTTTCCGAAACTCACACGAGATTAGAGTTTGATTTCGATGTCCACACCGGCGGGCAGGTTGAGCTTCATCAGAGCGTTGATCGTCTGCTGGCTTGGGTCGAGAACGTCAATCAGCCGCTTGTGAGTGCGGATCTCAAACTGCTCCTGCGAGTTCTTGTCAATAAATCCCGAGCGGATCACGCTGTACTTCTCGATCTTGGTTGGTAGAGGCACAGGGCCGGCCACCAGAGCGCCAGTGCGTTCTGCTGCCTCGACGATCTGCCGGGCCGACTGATCCAGAATCTTGTGGTCATACGCCTTAAGGCGAATACGCACCTTCTGTTTTGCCATAACAAGCTCCTCAAACGAGGTTATATGCCGGGGGCGTCGATCCGACAGACCGACGCCCCGCAGCCGGAATCATAAACACTTACTCAACAATCTTGGTGACGACCCCGGCACCGACGGTGCGTCCGCCCTCGCGGATGGCGAAGCGCAGACCCTCTTCAATCGCCACGGGCACGATCAGCTCTACGCCCATCACCACGTTGTCGCCCGGCATCTCCATTTCCATGCCCTCCGGCAGCTTGATGCTCCCGGTCACGTCGGTGGTGCGAATGTAGAACTGGGGCCGGTAGC
>CAIXLU010000331.1 GCA_903920315.1 uncultured Oscillochloris sp. | reverse complement strand
GGGCCAGTGGGAGGCGGCTCCGCCCCGAGGGAGGGATCGGCGAGGGCCAGCACCAGGGCTGCCACCGCGCCCATGCGCAATAACAGAGCGGGCAGTACCATGCGTATCCCGCGCCAACGCCAAAGAAAGGCAAAGGCAGGGAGCAGCAGCAGGAGCCAGAGCAGATGTGGGTTACGAAAGATCAATACGGCAGCTCGTTGACCGATGTCATCACGTGGTAGCTCACTGAGAGACTCCTTAATGTGAAAAGTATTAGCCTTAGCTCTGCCCCACGCTGCTGCGGCGGGTGTGGACATACGCCCACTCGCCGAGCATCACGGCGAGGGCGGCAGCGGCAAGCCAGGGCCAGAGGGGCCGACTATCGTGCGTGGGATCGCTGATGATCACGGCGGAGGGAGCCACGGTAGTAGCGGGGAACTGGCGCGGTTTCAGGTCGGACTCACGGGCCGCCCCAGTATTCACCGGCAACTGGCCGGCGAAGATTTCGTCGGTACCTGCTAACTCGCGCAGGGCGTAAACCCCTGGTTCAACCAGATTGATCGGCACGATCTCGCCGGGGGGCACAGGTCTACGGCTGACCGTCCCGCTCGGGGCGGTTAGCTCAAGCGTATCGGTGCGTGGATCAGGCCGCAGAGAGATGGTCTGACCAGCCAGCGCCGCGAAGGGCAGCGGATCAGCCGCTAGGTTGCGCACAGTACGGGCGAGTAGCAGCGGGAAGGCGAGACGGGTAGTGAGATTGCCTTTGGCCATATCAAAGGCCCAAACTGCCACCTCGCTCTGGTCAACATGACCGCGCAGGATGAGCGGTTGCTCGCCACGCGAGAGCAGGGTTTGTGCCCAATCGGGCGGGGTGATCCGGGCAACCGCACCAAACTTCACACTGCCCAGGCTCACACCCTCGAAGAGAGTAGTCGTGGGATCGGTGCGCAGATCATCTGCGCCGGACGGAGGGGTTTCGGTGCGCCCACTCACGCTGAGCAGCCGCGCCGTATTCGGCGGGTTGATCGCCAGCACCGCGCCGGGTGGCCAACGATCCGGCAGCGTCCCGTCGAGAATGGTCAGATCCACGTTGGGCGTGTCCGCACCCACATACTCAGCCGGAGCAATCACCTGTAGGCTAACCCCTGGAATCGAGCGTAGAGCGCGCTCGATCACTGTTGGACTAGTACTCACCAGGAGCGTGCGCAGGGGGCGGGCGGTATTCAGGCTGAGCGATGCCGTATCGTCAGCGGGCAGGCTATCAGATCCGTCCAAATCGGCGCGTAGCAGAGTCATGCCGGGGGGGACAACCCACGTCAGTTCAACGTCGCCTTGGGGCGGAAAGAATACCGGGCGCGTGTCGAGAAGCTGGCCATCGCCGTAGAGTCGGACAACGCTGTTGAACTGGGCGTCGCTGTAGTTTGTCGCCCTGGCATAGACCTGTACTGGCCCGCTACCGCTACGCGGGCGGGCGGCGAAGGTAATCAGGGCGTGATTGGGCAGATCCGAGCCAACCTGCTCCCAGTCCACGGCGAGACCCTGCGGGGCGCGGCGCATATCAGACTCGAGGGTAGGCAGGGCGGCGTCGGTAATCACCAGGGCGCGTCCCGCCGGCTGGCCCTGCATATCGGCGGCGGCCAACGCAAGAGCGCCAGCAATGTCGCTGCCCACTCCACCGGGCTGGAGGCCATCAAGGGCAGCCTGGAGGCGATTGGCACCGGCGGGGCCAGCGCTATCGAGCAGATGGGCCTCAGAACCGGCGACGATCAGAGAGAGCGTATCGCGCCCACCAAGTTCGGCGATGCGGGCGCGAGCGCGAGTGCGCGCAACATCGAGTCGGCTGCTGGTACTCAATCTGCCAGCCGGGGCAGCCATGCTCGCCGAGGTATCAATAATAATCGCCAGATGCTGCTCGCGCCCGAGCAAGGTGGTAAACCATTGTGGGCGAGCAAGGGCCGCAGCCAGCAGGGCTGCGGCCAACAGATGCAACAGCAACAACAGGGTAATAGGCAGACGACGGCGACGCTGGGCCTGCTGGCGGCGCGGCATCAGTTGCCAGAGCAGCAGCGAAGGAACCACGTACCGCCGTCGCCGCTCACGCATCAGGTGAAGCAGAACGATCAGCGGAAGTGTGATCAGGGCCAGCAAGCCCAGGGGCGCCAGGAGCGTCATCAATAGTCATCTTCCGGTATCGAGCCGCCGCAGGTCAACCCTATTGTAACGCATAGGTGATCTGAACCTGCGCACTGTAGCTCTGCGTGCCGGCCTGGACGGGTACCGATGAGTTACCTGTGACCACAGCGCGATCCATCATCGCTATGGGTACCACCGGGCTAGAGCCAATATTCTCGGTGATCACGAGAACCTGGCCGACACTAGCACCTGTCCCCTTGGCCAACTGGTCGGCCCGCGCCTTGGCCTCAATCACGGCCTTATCACGGGCCTGCGACAGAACGGCGGCGGGGTCGGCCACGGTGAAGTTCACGCCGTAGATACGGTTTGCGCCGGCCTGAACCACCTGGTCGAGCAGGGTACCGGCCTGGGCCAGATTGCGGATCGTGACCGTCACTTGGTTGCCTACCGTGTAGCCCGTGACCTGGCGACCATCGCTGCTATAGGTTGGGTAAATGTTAAAGCCACTGGTCTGGATATCCTTCTCGTCCACGCCGAGCTGTTTGATCTTCTCGATAATCGCGCTAGTCTGGGCAGAATTCTGTGCCAGCGCCTCTTGCGTGGTGGGGGCCGAGGTGTCTACGCCAATCTGAACATTGGCGGTATCAGGTGTCACTTTCACCTCGCCGACACCAACAACGGTAATCTGGCGCATGCCGGTTACCCCATTCGATTGAGCCTGAGCAGTGATTGGGCGGCTGACCAGCACAGCGCTAATAGCGCCAATAGCTAAGACGGCGATCAACACGGCACCGGCAAGAACACCGATCAGAGTTGGGTTGCGATTCTCCATACGACATCTCTCCTGCTAAGGCGGGCCACTATGGCCCGCAGGTCACGTGTGTTATGTTCTGATGACGCTGTGATGAGCAGGATGGTTCCACCAAAAAAAACGAAGGTCGCCGCCCCCAAAATGGGAGCAGCGACCTTCGCTATCACGTCGAGAACAGCGGTTTGTGATCAGACAGTGGGCGTCAGAGATGCAGCAACCATCGGCTCAACGGCGGAGGTGTGGATGGCGACTTCGCTATGGCCGGGAAGAACGAACCAACAGGCCATCAGAGCGGTGAACAGGACGAAGGCGATGATCAGTTCCATTGTCGTACTCCTTATAACAATTATGTAAAGTGTGAAGACTAAATCTGGTAGGCAGCCTCGCCGTGCTGCGAGGCGTCCAGGCCGCGAGCTTCCTCCTCAGGAGAGACGCGGATACCGACAGTCACATTGATCAGCATCAGCAATCCCCAGGTAACTGCAGCCGCGTAGGCGGCCACCACCGTGACGGCGATGAGTTGGATGAGCAACTGACCAGGATTGCCGTAGAGCAGACCATCAAAGCCAGCGGGATTGATCGTCTTGGTGGCGAAGATGCCGGTTGCCAGAGCACCGATGATTCCACCGACGCCGTGGACACCAAACACATCCAGGGCATCGTCCACCCGGCCACGCACCAGCATCTCGACGGCAATGAAGCAGCCGGCACCGGCCATGAAGCCAATGATGATCGCGGCCAGAGGAGTGACAAATCCGGCAGCGGGGGTAATACCCACCAGACCAGCCACCGCACCGGCGGAGGCACCGAGGACGCTCGGTCGGCGGTGGCGCACCCAGCTCGCGGTCATCCAGGTAATGGCGGCCATCGCTGCGGCCAGATGCGTGTTCACAAAGGCCGAGACCGCCAGGGTGTTGCTGCCCAGGGCGCTACCGGCGTTGAAGCCGAACCAGCCGAACCAGAGCAGGCCGGTGCCGAGGATGCTCAGGGTCGCGTTGTGCGGCTCCATCGGCTCGCTGCCGTAGCCGACGCGCTTGCCGAGTACCAGAGCGCAAACCAGGGCCGACACGCCCGATGTGATGTGAACAACCGTGCCACCGGCAAAGTCCAGCGCACCAAGGACGCGGATCCAGCCACCGACACCCCAGACCCAGTGAGCTACCGGCACGTAGACGAGCAACAGCCAGAGTAGCGAGAAGATGACAAATGCCTTAAAGCGCTTGCGCTCGGCAAAGGCCCCCGAGATCAGGGCGGGCGTGATCACCGCAAACATCATCTGGTAGATCATGAACGCCTGGTGCGGGATGGTCGGAGCGTAATCGGCGTTTGGCTCTAAGCCCACGCCTGTCAGTCCAATCCAGTTCAGTCCGCCGATTACACCGCCGATAGTCGGGCCAAAGGCTAGGCTGTAACCAACGAGCGCCCACACAATGCTCACGAGTCCGAGCATAAAGAAGCTATGCATAATGGTCGAAAGAGCGTTCTTCTGGCGAACAAGTCCGCCGTAGAAGAGGCCGAGGGCCGGTGTCATCAGCATCACTAGCGCACTTGACATCAAAATCCATGCCGTGTCGGCTCCATTGATCATATCCAAGGCACAGCTCCTTTATCACATTCTACAAGGCACAAAAAAAACCCCTGACGATCACAACCATCGTCAGGGCATCGCCGCCAGAGCACACCAAAATTGTAGTTACCCGATCCATTTGGCCGTGTGCAGCTCCATTACCACACACCACCCGATGCCCTGTGCCGACTCTGCGACTTCGTCCCGACGGTTCGCTCTCTACGTTCACGCACAGCTTACACTCAGCATTATAGGAAAAAAGTGCGTGGTTACCATCGGGTAAAATTAACAAGCTTATGTGCCTTCTTTATGGACATATGATCCAAAAGAGGTCGCAGACGAGGCACTGAGGTGAAAATAGCCGGGTGTCCGGGTAGGGGCGCGTCGCGACGCGCCCCTACGGTTCGTTGCGCAATGGGGGTCTATGCATGATCAACACCGTGCTTCCCAAACATGGGGATGGACTTTGCATCAGTCCTGCAAAGATATGCTATCCTATGGCGTTGCCGTAGCGGCAGCAGAGAAGAGGATTCCGGCGTCTATGCGTAGTCCGATAGAGCTTGTTGCTGAGAGCCACGCGTGCTCTGCTCCTGTCGTGTTGTCGCCAGGGGTCGGGGTTATGCGTGTTGCCCTTGTCCACGATTACCTGAACCAGTACGGCGGCGCTGAGCGCGTCCTTGAAGCACTGCACACGCTCTACCCCGATGCGCCAGTTTTTACCTCGATCTACGATGCCGACGTGATGCCTGACCACTATCGGGAGTGGGACATTCGCACCTCGTTTATGCAGAGTCTCCCCGGCTGGCGCACACACTTCCGGCGCTACTTTCTGCTCTACCCTAGCGCGTTTGAAAGTTTTGATCTGAGTGACTACGATCTGATCATCAGCAGCAGTAGCGCCTATGCGAAGGGGATTATCCCGCGCCCCGGTGCTGTTCACGTCTGCTATTGCCATACGCCGATGCGCTTTGCCTGGCGCACCCGCGATTATGTCACCCGCGAGCAGATTGCGGGGGTTCAGGGCGCGATCTTGCCCTTCCTGCTGACTTATATGCGGCTCTGGGACGCGGTGACAAATACGCGGGTGGATGCCTTTGTGGCCAATTCGCGTGAGGTGGCGGGACGTATTCGTCGCTATTACGGTCGCGCTGCAACGGTCATTCCGCCGCCGGTGGTGTTGCCGCCAGCGATGCCGCTGCCCGCCGGGGATTTTTATTTGGCTGGCGGTCGGCTCATTCCCTACAAGCGGATCGAGCTGATCGTTGAGGCGTTCACGCATCTGCGCCTGCCCCTGAAGATTTTTGGCGATGGCCGCGACCGCGCCCGCCTGGAGCGTATGGCTGGGCCAAATATCGAGTTTCTTGGGTGGGTTGATGAGCCGACCCGCCACGAACTCTTCGCCCGCTGCCGCGCCTTTATCTTCCCCGGCGAAGAGGATTTTGGGATCACGCCTCTGGAGGCGATGGCCGCTGGTCGCCCGGTGATCGCCTACGGTGCCGGTGGGGCGCTGGAGACGGTGATTGATGGCGTGACCGGGCGCTTCTTCTATGAGCCGAGCGCCGCCGCCCTCGCCGCCGCTGTGGCCGCTGCTCATGTGGATGTCTACGATACGGTCGCGATCCGTCAGTACGCCGAGGGTTTTGGTCTCGACCTTTTCCTCGCCCGTATGCGCGATGTAATTAATGCCGCTGTGGACACGAGATGATTGTGGATTGTGGATTGTGGATTGTGGATTGTGGATTGTGGATTGTGGATTATGGATTATAGGACGCGCAATCCACAATCCACAATCTGCAATCCGCAATTAGGAGCCTATGCAGTTACGTGCCTACCTCGCCCTGCTCCGCCGCTTCTGGTTGATGATCCTGCTCCTCCCCCTGGTGACAGGCGGGCTCAGTCTTGGTCTCTCTCTGCGCCAACCCGTGCGCTACCAGGCCAGCGTGCGCCTGATGATCGCCCGCAGCCTGATTGATGCGGGCCGCGCCGCGAGCATGCCTGATTTTAACGACAACTATTCGTGGGCGACCACGGAGTTTATCCTTGATGATCTTCCTCAGGTGATCGGCAG
>CAIXLU010000330.1 GCA_903920315.1 uncultured Oscillochloris sp. | reverse complement strand
TAGAGCTGATTATCATCGAGCTTCAGTCCAATCGCCGTGAGCGCGCCGCTGAAGAAGAGCGGCGGGCGCGCAATATCCTTGATGCCCTGGGCACCATTGGTGATGTTCAGCGGCTTATCGAGGTTCACCGCCAGCACGCGGATGACCTCGCCGAAGCCCAAGGTGACAATCGCCAGATAGTCACCGCGCAACCGCAGCACCGGCAGGCCCAGGGTCACGCCGAAGACCGCCCCAACCGCAAGACCAAGAAAGATAAAGCCGTAGAACCAGAGTGGGCCCACCGGCGTGGCCCCAGCGATCATGTTGCCGATCTGCCCAGTGCTAAAGATTGACCAGAGGTAGGCACCCACGGCGTAGAAGGCCACATAGCCCAGGTCGAGCAGGCCCGCGAATCCGACCACCACATTCAGACCGAGGGCCAGAACCACATAGATCCCGGCCTGGGTGATCACATCAATGTAGTAGGGATTGAGCGTGCCAAAGTAGGGCAGCACCACGCCGAGGGCGATCACACCGAGGGTCAGCTTGAAACCCATATGCACACGTGAGCGGTGGATCGCCAGCGCAAGCAGCAGGAACAAGATAAAAACAATGTCGGTACCCAGATTGGTGCGCGGGTTGAGCAGCAACATGAGCGAGGTGATCAGCATGTAGAGCGACAGGAAGGCGTAGCCGCCGGGGCCGTGACTAAGCAGTTTGCTCAGCCGTTCCCAGGCGCTCGCGCCGCCCGTCTGCGGAGAACTTGTCGCCATATAAGGCTACACCTTCTGCGTTGTCGCCTCGCCGAGCAGGCCCTCGGGGCGAAAAATCAGGATCAAGATCAGGATGCTGAACGCGGCGATGTCGGCGTAGCTGGCACCAGAGAAGGCTCCGCCAGTGAAGAGCGAGAGATACGAGGCGACGAACGCCTCCAGGAATCCCAGCACAATCCCGCCCACCATCGCGCCGGTGATGTTGCCGATCCCGCCGAGTACAGCGGCGGTAAACGCCTTGAGACCGGGGATGAAGCCCATGTACGGGTTCACCGTGCCGATGTTCATGCCAAACAGCACACCCGCCGCCCCGCCCAGCGCCCCGCCAATCAGGAAGGTGAGCGAGATGATCTGGTTGACATTAATCCCCATCAGGCTGGCTGTTGCCCGATCCTGGGCCACAGCGCGGATGGCCTTGCCGAGACGGGTGGCGTTCACCAGATAGTTGAGGGCCAGCAGCATCAGCAGTGCGGCGACAATAAAGATCACCGCCTTAGGGCCGATCAGCACCGGGATGCTGCGCTCGCCGAGGGGAATGCTGGCAAGCTGGAAAGGCTTGCCAAAGTCGGGGGTCTCAAAGCGGGCATTGAAGCCCAGGGGCGTATTGGTGGCGACCAAACGTACGGCATCCTGGAGTACCAGCGACATCCCAATTGCCGAGATCAGTGGCACTAAGCGTGGCGCATTACGCAGAGGCCGGTAGGCAATCCGCTCGGTGCCCATTGCCAGCAGGCCGCTCACGACCATACCGATCAGCACCGTGATAATCACAAAGAGAATGGCGGGCAGGTTAGCTATTACGCCCCACTGGTTGAGCAGATAGGCCACGCCTGCGCCTACAAAGCCACCGACCATAAAAATCTCACCGTGGGCGAAGTTGATGAACTCCAGCACACCGTAGACCATCGTGTAGCCGAGGGCGATAGTGGCGAAGAGGAATCCGCGCACCAAGCCGTCAATGATCACCTGAGGAAGAATGGCCACGGCGGTCTCAAGGATCTTCGGATCGTTGCGGCTGAGCAGGAATGCCGTCACCACCACCACAAGTCCCAGAACTAACGCGCTGCCCAGAATAAAGATCAGGAGCTGCCCAAGGGGAAGAAAGATGACCCGCAGCAGTTCTGCGAGCGTTCGCTGGCTCGAAACCCGGCGTATGGGAGCCTTCGCCTCAGCAGCCATGAATCCCTCTCTCATCTGCTCGTGTACCAAATCATAGAAAAAACGCAGTGGCGCAGAAGTAACCCTGTGACTCAGATCCAAAGCCCATGTCACCCTGTGCGAAGCGAAGGGTCTATCAGCGGGTCGGAAAAGATGCTTCGCTGCGCTCAGCATGACATGACAGCGTTACTTCTGCGGTATTGCGAAAAAACCATCCTCTACGGTGAAATTGCCAGCAAAGCTGGCAATTTCACCGTAGAGATCATATGTAGCCTACAGACAGCAGACAACGCTGATGCGTAGGCACCAGCGTTGTCTGGGAGAACCGCCTACTGGGGCGGGGCAATCTCAAGCTTGCTGATCAGCTTGTTGGTGTTCCAGTCCTTGGTATTGGCCTGCATCACGTAGTACGCGGCCTTGGTGATGTCACCCTTGGCGTTGAACTTGTAGTCGCCGGTGATGCCGCCGAGGGGGAGCAGCGCCTTCATTGCGGTCGTAACCTGCGCACGGGTCGGCTTCGCGCCAGCGTCTGCTGCAGCCGTCAGGATGGCCGAGACGCAGAAACTGGTCGCATCGTAGCTCTGAGCCGAGAAGGGCGGAGCATCACCCTTGTACTCCGTCTTGTAGTCGCTGGCGTACTGTGCGGCGTTGGGGAACTGGCTCACCGGGGCGGCGATGGTGGTGTAATACATGCCCTCCACCGCGTCACCCGCCAGCTTGGCCAGATCGGGGCTATCCATCCCGTCCGGCCCAAGGAACTTCGCCGTGATCCCACGGTCGCGGGCCTGACGGAAGAACGGTCCAGCCTGGTCGTAGAGGCCGCCGAAGTAGATCAGGTCGGGGTTGGCAGCTCCGATGGGGGTCAGGATCGAGCTGAAGTCACTCTTCTCCTCGGTACCCTCGAAGTTCAGCACCTTGATACCGTTCTTCTCGGCGTTCAGGCGGAAGAACTCGGCCACACCCTGACCGTAGTCGGTCTTGTCGTGGAGGATGTAGACGCTCTTGACCTTCAGGGTCTCGCGGGCGAACTGCTCGCCCACAGCACCCTGCACGTCATCACGACCCACCACGCGGAAGGCGTCGGTGTAGCCACCGTCAGTGATCTTCGGGTTGGTGTTGGCCGGGCTGACCATGGCCAGCTTGGCGTTGCTGTAGTCGGGCAGCGAGGCCAGAGCCACGCCCGAGTTCAGGTGGCCGTCCACGCAGAGGATGTCCGCGTCGGAGACGATGTTCTTAGCGTTGGCCGAGCCAACCTCAGCCTTCGCCTGGTCGTCAAAGGGAACCAGTTCAAACGTGACGCCGGCATCCTTAACGACGGCGTTTAGCTGCTTGATAGCCAGCTCAGCACCGTTGCGGATACCGATGCCCAGGGCCGACTGTCCACCGCTCAGCGGGGTCTGACTGGCAATCTTAATGGTGCCCAACTTAAGGCCGCTCACCTTGCTGGTGAGCGTAGCCAGGTAGGCGGGAATCTTTACGGCCTCAGCGGCCTCCGTGCCAGTTTCCGTGCCGGTGGTGACGGCGGTACCCTCAGGAGCCTCGGTACCCTCAGGAGCCTCTGTGCCGGTCATGACTGCCGTGCCGGTCATGACTGCCGTGCCGGTGATGATCGCCGTGCCGGTCATGATCGCCGTGCCGGTGATGACCGCCGTGCCCTCAGGGCCTTCGGTTGCGCCGGTCTGTGTAACCTCAGCCGCCTCGGTGGCAAGTGCCTCGGTGGCAGCCGGCTTCGCGGTAGCGGCCGGGACGGTCGGCTTAGGGGCGGTAGTGGGCTGTGCAGCGGTGCCGCCGCAGGCGGACAACAGGCCCAGCAGCATGACTGCCAGGATGATAAGACTAGACGCTCGCTTCATGCCGTGATCTCCTCGATCAGCAAAAGAATTTGTTAAAAACCGGTAGTGACAATCCCCCCTGGGTTGCTAGCCCGCCATACACTGGACACAACGCGCATGGCAAGAAAGCACTCAACACCTCCCTTCCGGGGCCGCGCTCACTAAGTGGCGAGTCACATGGAACCTCACCACATGAACACACATTTTGGAGGATGCCCGTGAGCTGCGTCGCATCACAAAGCGACATGCGTGGAATTTACGAATTCTGAAGGGTATACGAGGGTGAAGTCTACTCGAAGGTAAAATGTTTGTCAAGCATGCGCGGGTGCGTTGACGGGGATCTGAGCCTCTGCTATGCTGCATTGTGGTTTTCGTGACAACACACTGGGAGAGAGCTATGGGCGGCGAAAGATCGCAAGGGCTGCCGATCTGGGCCTGGGGCGCGCTGGTGGCCCTGGCTCTGATCATCCTAAGTAGCCGGGGCCACCTGTTTGGGAATCCAGCCCTCAATCAGCACTTTGCGCTTCAGCCCACACCGGCGGGCGGCGCGCAACTCCCCGACCTGGGCATTGGCAGTCTGGCCCCTGATCTCCAGAATACGGCACGTAAACTCTGGCACCAGATTGGGCTGGGCGGCAGCGGCACACCCATCGAGCCGGTGGCGATCACGCCCCGCATGCGCGTAACAGTGGGTGAACTACGCCCCGTAGGTGGCAGCCTAAAGGTGATCGGCAGCGTTACCAATATCGGCACCACCGATATGCAGGTGCCAATCTCTGCTTTCGAGTTGCGCGATAGTGCGGGAGCCTCCTATATCGCCGGCGGTGGAGCTAGTACCACCCTGCGCCCCGGCGAAAGTACCCCCCTTGAACTGACAGTCTCCCTGCCCACAGGTCGCGGCCTGATGCTGATCACCCGACTGCCACCAGATCCGCCGACTCAGCAGAAGCTGCTGGTTGCCGACTCGATAATTAAATAGCTCATCTGGAGCGAGGCTTTGCCTCGCTCCAGATGAGCTATGATCAAGGGTTTCTCTATGGAGCACATCCCCGCGCAGATCGCCCAGATCCACGAGAGAATCGCCGCATCCGCCCGCCGCGCCGGTCGTCGTCCCGAGGAGATTACCCTCGTTGCCGTGAGCAAGACTCACGGCCCAGACGTGATCCGCGCCGCCCTCGCCGCCGGGATCACGGATCTAGGCGAGAACCGTGTGCAGGAGGCCGCCCCCAAGATCGCCGCCCTTGCCACCTGTCACCCGCGCCCACGCTGGCACCTGATTGGCCACCTCCAGCGCAACAAGGCCCGCACTGCCGCCGAGTTATTCGACATCGTGCAATCGGTTGACAGCCTGCGCCTCGCGGAGATCCTTGATCGTCACGCCGCCGAGATCGGTCGCCGTCTGCCCATTCTGCTCCAGGTGAACGTGAGCGGTGAGGTCAGCAAAGAGGGTTTCGCTCTGGCCGGCGGGATCGCCAACCGTGCCGCCTACGACCTGCTCTACACAGATCTGGAGCGGATCGTGGCCTTGCCGCAGCTTGAAGTGCGCGGGTTGATGACCATCGCCCCAATGATGGACGATCCTGAGGCGGCTCGGCCCATCTTCCGCATGCTGCGCGAGCTACGCGATGATCTCGCCCACCGGCTGCCGCACACGTGCTGGGATGATCTCTCAATGGGGATGAGCAATGATTTCGAGGGAGCTATCGCCGAGGGAGCAACGATTGTGCGGGTGGGACGGGCGATCTTTGGGGCGCGACCATAATCCTCTAGCCGATAGCCGATAGCCGATAGCCGATAGCCGATAGCCGGACATCAGCGGCCCTTATGTCACAATCGTCAAGATGGCTACAGCAAAGAGGATCTGAGCCAGGGCCGAGGCGACTTGGAGCAATCGCGCACCGGCAGGGGTGCGGCTATAGAGGCTCATGCCGAATCCGCTATTAACCAGAAGGATGGCGATGGAGGCCAGGGGCAGGAAGAGAATCTGGTGACGCGGACGTAGGGTTGAGGCCATACCCGCCGCATCGGCGCGCAGATCGATCATCGCGGGCAGGCCAGAATAGATCGTTGCCAGCCAGCCCACGAGTAGCAGACTCAATCCCACGGCTGTCAGCAGTGATGCCCACACGACCCGATCCTCCCAGAAGGCATAGGAAAACAGCCGCCCCGACTCAGTACCTGAGGGGATTTGCTGAATAACGCCGATCCGACGGCGCTGTTCAAGCTCCAGCACAAAATTTTCAAGATTCTCAGGCGAGATCGCAAACGACCCGCCGGTTGTATGCAGAATGAGCGACTGAACGAGGGGCAACGTGGTGAACCGCTGGATAACTCGGCCATCGGGGAGGTGGACACTCCCATAGTAGTAGCCAATACTGCGCGCCAGACTCCCCACGTTCTCCGTCATTCTCACCCCAATCTCAAGGCTCTCGATATGTGCCAGAGAGATGACAGTACGGTTGCCCAACCAGAGGATGTAGAAGCCATTACGATCAACGCCATAGCTCAAGGTGGCG
>CAIXLU010000329.1 GCA_903920315.1 uncultured Oscillochloris sp. | reverse complement strand
TGGCAATCGTAGCCCATAACTCTCTTCCAGCGGCACCGGTGTATAATGGCCGACAGCATGTCGAGTTCGATGGGAGAGAGTTATCTTATGGTAGAGATTACCGGCCCCGTGCGGGTGCGCTTCGCGCCGAGCCCCACCGGCTTCCTGCACATCGGCGGGGTGCGTACCGCCCTGTTCAACTGGCTCTTCGCCCGCCACTACGGCGGTCAGTTCATTTTGCGGATTGAGGACACGGATGAGAAGCGCTTTGTCCAAGATGCCGCCGACGATATTATGGCCTCAATGCGCTGGGTTGGCATTAACTGGGACGAAGGCCCCGATAAGGGTGGCCCTCACGCGCCCTATGTGCAGTCTGAGCGCAAGGCGCTGGGTATCTACCAGCGCCCCGCCGATGAACTGGTGGCTTCCGGCCACGCCTACAAGTGCTTCGTCACTCCTGAAGGTGAGGAGGCCATGCGCGCCGCCTGGGCCGCTAAGGGTGAGCGACCTGAACGCTTCCGCTTCCGTGGCCCCGAGCGCGACTGGACGCATGCACAGGTGGCCGAGGCCGAGGCCAGCGGCGCACCCTTCACCATCCGCCTAAAGGTGCCCTTTGACGGCGCAACCAGCTTTCACGACTTGGTTCGTGGTGGTGATCAGATCACAATCAATAATGCAGATCTCTACGATCTCGTGCTGCTGAAGACCAGCGGCATGCCCACCTACCACCTGGCGCACCTGGTAGACGACCACATCATGGGCGTCACCCACGTGATCCGTGGCGAGGAGTGGGTTCCCAGCGCACCCTACCACATCATGCTCTACCAAGCATTTGGTTGGCAGATGCCCACCTTCGCCCATGTGCCCAACATCCTGCGCCAAGACGGCAAGGGCAAACTCTCCAAGCGTAGGGACGATGTTTCAACCAACCGCTTCTGGGAGCGCGGCTACCTGCCCGAGGCCATGTTCAATTACCTGTCGCTCCAGGGCTGGAGCTACGACGACAAGACCGAGATTATGAGCCGCGAGGAGATCGTCGAGCGATTCACGATTGATCGCGTGCAGGCGTCGCCGGCCCGCTGGAACCCCGACAAGCTCAAGGATATGAACGGCATCTACATCCGTAGCCTGCCTGCCACCGATGTGGCCGACCTCCTGATGCCCTACATGGTCAAGGCAGGCATGATTGCCGACCCGCCCCAGGCCAAGGATCGCTCCTACCTGGAGCAGATGACGCCACTGATCCACGAGCGGCTAGAGGAGCTACAGCAGGCTCCGGAGTTGCTGGCTTTCTTCTTCCAGGATACGATCTCCTACGAGCCGAAACTGCTCATCCAGAAGCAGATGGACGCTGCCCGCAGCGTTGATATACTCCGGGCCGCTCACGCCGCCCTGAATAGCATCGAGAACTGGACGATCAGCGAGATTGAGGAGCATCTGCGCGCCCTCGTCGAGAGCCTGGGCGTCAAGCCAGGGCAACTCTTTGGCAGCATCCGCGTGGCCGTCAGCGGGCGCACAGTCGCTCCACCACTCTTCGATACCTTGGCCGTCCTCGGGCGTGATCGCTCGCTGGCCCGGATCGCCGCCGCCGCCGTGTCGTTGGAATAGCCAACGCTTACGGTATGTATCATCACATTGACGGGGCAGCACGGCCTGTGGTAATATAGCGCCTGCTGTCTTGAAGACCATGTACCTGAGGAGTGGGTCTGTGAGCGCGAAGATGAAAGTCCTGCTCACCCACGATGTCGAGCATCTCGGCAAGGCGGGTGAGCTTAAAGATGTATCCGGTGGCTTTGGGCGCAACTACCTGCTCCCGAAGGGCTTTGCGGTGCTGGCCACACGCGGCCAGATCCGCCAAGCCGAGGAGCGTCTGTCGGCCCTGCGCCGACGCACCGATGCGGGTCGCAAGGATGCCCAGGCTCTGGCCGCTCGGATCAACGGCGTCTCCTTGCGCTTTGTCGTGAAGGTTGGTGAACACGACCGGCTGTACGGCTCGGTGACAAACGTGGACATTGCCGAGAAGCTGAAGGCGCAGATCGGCCTTGACATTGACCGGCGCAAGATCGATCTTGAAGACCCGATCAAGCGTACCGGAACCTATGCAGTGAAGGTGCGCCTGCTGGGTGACCTTGAGCCAGCCCTGAACGTTATCGTCGAGGCTGAGGGCGGATCGTCTGTTGACGAGGGACCCTCCGATAGCGACGTACCCCAGATCTAGGCCCGTACCCCACGTGGGGGCTGTCCTATCTGAACACACACGAACTGATGTGCCCCGGCGTATGCCGTGGCACATCGTCGTTTCTTCCCACCATGTGGATAAGGTCGGGATAAGCTGGGGAATAGTGGGGAAAGCGAGATGCCATGATGGATCGCTCTGTCCCGTTCGATCTTCAGGCTGAACGTGCTACCCTTGGCTCGATCTTGCTTGACCGCGAGGCAGTCGTGGCCGTCGCCGGCTGGCTCTCGTCTGAGTACTTCTACCTTGAGAAGCACGCCATGATCTACGAGGCCATGCTGGCATGCTACGGTCGCCGCGAGCCACCTGACATCACGACAGTGTTCACCGAACTGCGCCGCCAAGGGCGTATTGACATGATCGGCGGTATGTCCTTTCTCGGTGAGTTGCTCGCCGAGGTGCCCACCGCCGTTCACGTCGAGTACTACGCCCACAGCGTTGAGCGTACCGCCGTACTGCGCAAGCTGATCGAGGTCGGCGGCAAGATCACCGCCCTCGGCTACGACGAGACCGATACCCTGGAGGCGACCCTCGATAAGGCCGAGGCCCAACTCTTCACGGTCTCGCAACGGCGTGGCACCCAAGACTTTGTCCACATCGGGAAGATTGTCAACTCCCTCTTCACCCAGATCGAGTCGCTTCAGGATCGGCGGGGCGAGGTGGTTGGCGTACCCACCGGCTATACTGATCTCGACGAACTCACGGGCGGACTCCAGCCGAGCGACCTGATTATTCTAGCGGCCCGGCCAAGTGTGGGAAAGTGTGTTGCTTTCTGGACGCTTATTGACGACCCGATGACGGGCGAGCGACTGACGATTGAGGAGGCGGTGCGCCGCCAGATGCCCTCGGTCTATGGCATCGCCGATTCCGGTGTCGTGCGACCAGCCCTGGTGTCTGAGTGGGTTGATAGCGGAGTGCAACCCTGCTTTCGTGTAAAGACACGCACCGGTCGTACGATTGATGTAACCGGCCACCACCCTTTCCTCACGGTGAACGGCTGGACGCCGCTGCACGACATGAAAGTCGGCGACGGGATCGCGGTGCCGCGTGCGGTGCCCGCCTTCGGCAGTGATGAGAAGTGGCCGATCGAGATGGTGCGGCTGCTGGCGTATTTTATCGCTGAAGGTGGGCTGACCGGTAGTAGTCCCACGTTTACGAATACCGACCCGGCGATCATTGAGGACTTCCGCAAGATCATCGAGCAGTATTTCCCATCCTGTCGGCTACGCCAGGAACGGATTACCTACAGCGTCGCTCAGGAACGTAGCCAGTGGATGGGCAAAGGCGGGGTGATGCCGCCCAACCCGGTGCGCGTGTGGCTCGATGATCTCGGGCTCTGGGGCAAGCTGTCAAAGGATAAGTTCTTTCCGCCATGTGTCTGGCGCTGGAGCAGGCGCTACCTGGCCGAGTTCATCCGCGTACTGATGAGTTGCGATGGCTCAATCTACAAGATGGGTGGCCGGGTGCGGATTGAGTTCACGGTAGCGGCCCCGCAGCTCGCTGCCGATCTTCATCACGCCTTCGTGCGCTTTGGGCTGATCTCCAAACACTATAAGACCTCACATGGTGCGTGGCGTATAGAGATGACCGATCCGGCATCCATCCTCCGCTACCAGCGCGAGATTAGCTGGATCGGCGAAAAAACGACACGCTTTCCAGAGGATGCCTTTAGCGTACCGCCGCGAGGGAGTAACGTCGGCCACATCCCACAATTGGTTTGGCCCCTTGTGCGCGCAGCTACTGAGGAGCGCGGGCTTTCGTTTATCGAACTGGGACGATTAAGCGGCGAAACTACGGCGCACGGCAAGTTTGCCGGCTATAACCCACACACGAACCGTAGCCTGCCCCAGCAGCGACTTGCACGCTATGCCTCAGTGCTTGCCGACCCCTGGCTCACCACTCTCGCCAGCCCCGACCTCTACTGGGACGAGATTATTAGCATCGAACCTAGCGGCTCACATCAGGTATACGACCTGTGCGTGCCCGATGGTGCCAACTTCATCGCTCAGGATATTTGCGTCCATAACACCAGTCTCGCCCTCTCTCTGGCCTACAACGTGGCCCTCAACGCCAAGCAGACCGTCGGCATCTTTAGCCTGGAGATGAGCCGCGACCAGCTTGTGCAGCGCATGCTCTCGATGCACACCGGCATTGATATGCAGCGGCTGCGCACCGGCAACCTGCGCGGCGACGAGATGAACCTGGCCCTGGAAGGCATGGGTGTCCTCTCCGAGATTCCGATCTATATTGAAGATACCCCCGGCCTCAGCATCAACGAGGTGCGCAGCAAGGCCCGCCGCCTCCACGCCGAGGCGGGCATTGATCTGCTGGTGATTGATTACCTTCAGCTCATGTCTGGTCGCCGCAGCGATAACCGCGTTCAGGAGGTAAGCGAGATTAGCCGTGGGCTCAAGGCTCTGTCCCGCGAACTTAACGTGCCGGTGATCGCCCTCTCCCAGCTCTCACGTGCCGTTGAGGGTCGCCAGAGCCACGTGCCGATGCTCTCCGATCTGAGAGAGAGTGGTAGCATTGAGCAAGATGCGGATATTGTTATGTTTATTTATAGAGAAGAAATATATGATAAAGAGACTGAGAAAAAGGGTATCGCCGAGATACACATAGCCAAGCACCGCAACGGCCCGCTGGGCATCGTCCCGCTGCGCTTCGAGGCTCGCACAACGCGCTTCCTGAACCTGGAACGCTACCGGGCACCGGAGGGGTACTAGTTCAGGGTTCCTGACATTCCTGTCGGGTTTGGTGATGGCCTCTGTGTCCAGGATTCGGTGGCCGGGAGCCGGGTTCCGGCGGCCGGAACCTGGCCACCGACCGAGGAGTTGTGATGAAGCGTAGCCTGTGGATCGCCGCCGCCCTAATCATCGTTGTTTTGGGAATCCGTCCCGCTGCCCGCGCCGAGCGGCTCTCCGCGCTCTACTCCACTTATTTGCCGTTTGTCTCTCAGCCGGGAACACCCGTGCAGACCGTAGAGCAGCGCCAGATGGCCGACCAGGTGCTGGCCCTTGTGAACAGCGAGCGAGCTGCAGTCGGCTGCGCTGCACTCACGATGAACGATAAGCTGATTGCGGCGGCCCAGGGCCAGAGCCAGGATATGGCTGAGCAGAACTTCTTCAGCCACACTAACCCCGACCCGACCCGGGCCACGATGGCCCAGCGGGTCAACGCTGTGGGCTACACATGGTCAGCCATTGCCGAAAATATCGCCGTTGGACAAAACACTCCCGCCGATGTTATGACGAGCTGGATGACTAGTCCGGGACACAAGGCCAACATCCTCAACTGTGTCTACACTGAGATCGGTGTTGGCTACTACTACCAGGCTGATGATCAGCCCCTCCCCGGCGATAGCTGGTCATTTTATTATTACTGGACACAGGTTTTTGGGCGACCATAAAACACTGAGACGCAATACCGCAAAACTCGCCATGTCACGCTGAGCGCAGCGAAGCGTCCCGGCGATGATGATGCACACCGGGACGCTTCGCTTCGCTCAGCGTGACAACATTTTTTGAGATTTTGCTACGCACTTGTGATCAGCCGTACTTGGGCGAGGATGTCCGCTGCCGTCACGAGAGCTTCGCCAACCAGCACAGCATTGGCACCCAGGGCGCGCACCTGAGCCACATGTTCTGGGGTAAAGATCCCGCTCTCGCTTACCAGAACCGGTCGGCTGGGGCCGACGGGGAGCAGCCGAGCCAGCCGGGCGGTAGTATCCAGGCTGATCTGAAAGCTGTGTAGATCGCGGTTGTTCACGCCTACCACCGGCGCACCGATATTCAGCGCCCGCTCTAGCTCCGCCTCGTTGTGAACCTCCACCAGTGCCTGCATGCCCAGACTGACTGTCAGGGCCAGCAGGTCGCGCAGGGATGCGTCATCCAGAGCGGCCACGATCAGCAACAGGGCGTCGGCACCGTAGGCCCGTGCCTCGTAGATCTGGTACGGGTCAATGATAAAGTCCTTGCGCAGCAGCGGCGGTGCGTCGGGCAGGTCACGGATGGACTCCAGGTACTTCAGGCTGCCCTGGAAGAATCGCACGTCGGTGAGAACCGAGATAGCGGCGGCACCGCCCGCGATATAGGTGCGGGCCAGGGCCAAGTGGTCGAATGACTCCATCAGCACGCCACGGCTGGGCGATGCCTTTTTCACCTCGGCTATCAGGGCAGTAGCACCGGGGTGGCGCAGGGCGGCGGCGAAATCGCGCACCACTGGCGCACGTCCGATCCGCTTCTCCAACACGGCCACGGGCACCTTCACCCGCTGGCGAGTGACCTCCTCGGCCTTATGGTTAAGAATCTTGGTCAGAAACGTCTCACTCATCACACCTCCCGGTGGGGATAAAGCAGGTTTGGGGTTTCTACCTTCTCTGGGGCGTGGCCAGGGCGTGCAGATCGCCCAGAACCACCACCTCATCATCGGGCTGGAGCGTGGCGCTCAGGGAAGCGGGCACCAGAGCAGATCCAGCGCGGCGCAGCGCGATCACCAGCAGTCCACGCTGATCGCGCAGGTCGTCTACGCGCTGGCCATCCAGCGAATCGCCCGCCTGCACCGTTACCGTGCGAGTGGCAAAGAGCCGCTCGCCACTATCAAAGGCGTAGCCGATGTCGTATAGCACTGCTGCGGCGGCCAGAGCGGGCGCGGCCAGGGCCGAGGTGCTGTAGGCCGTGTTGATTCCGAAAAGGTCTGACAATCGCTCAGCAAAAACATCGCTGAACACCCGCAGCACCAGATGGATGTCGGGCCGATGTCTGCGAGCCGCGAGTCCCACCTGTACATTGAGCAGGTCGTTGCTATAGAGCGAGGCCACCGTGTACGCCTGCGCTAGCCCTGCCTCCTCCAGCACCCGCACATTGCGGGCGTCGCCGCGCAGCACCCGCACACCCAACCGAGCAATCTCCGTGATAATCGCCTGGGGCGTTTCCGGCGTACAAATGGCCACGATCTCAAATCGTGGTGCGTGTGCCAGCAGCAGGCGGATGACCTGGATGCCCATCTGGCCCATGCCACAGACGATCATCGTGTTGTAGTGCGAGCTTGGTCGTGGGAGCCTGGGCGTGGGGACGGAGAGATTGTCGCTGCGCACACGCGCAAGAGCGTCCATACGGCCAAGCAGCAGCAGCACGTCGCCAGGGACGATCCGCCTCTGCGCGGTGTCGCCGCGCCGCTCGTGACCAGTCTGGTTGCGGTGGCGCAGCAGGCGAATGCCGTAGCCATCCTCAACGCTGCGGGCGAATCCGACCAGGGCGCTCGTGGTGGTCACGGTGATTTCGGCAATACCAAGCAGATCCTCGGGCACACTGATCGCCTGCACAATATCGTGGCAGAGGGCGGCAGCGGCAAAAGTGGGAGCGGCCAGGTTTGAGATATTAAATGCAGTGTTGGGGCCGAAGCTCCGCTCCAGGTTCGTGTCCAGTTCGCGGTTGTAGATGCGCAGCACCGTCTGTAGCCCGGCACGACGACGGCGTGCGGCAAGGACGATCTCGACGTTGCGCAGATCATCGTTCACCACCGCAATCAGGCCACAGGCGCGGGCGATTCCGGCATCCGCGAGCACATCGGGGTCACGCGCATCGCCCAGGATCACCGGCACCTTCAGGCGGAGCATGGTCGAGACAAACTCACTCTCCCAGGCGGTTTCGATCACCACCACCTCGTAACCCGCGTCGAGAAGTTGGAGCACCGCTCGGTAGCCCACCCGGCCCAACCCACAGATGATCAGGTGGTCGCTGAAGGTGCGGGCCAGGGAGATCTGCCACGCCTCGGGGCTGGCGCTCTTATCGAAAATAAGTCGCCCCAGGTCAATTGCGCTCTGGAGCAGAAAAAACAGGCCGAGCAGCGGGATGGCAAAGAAGAGTAATTGGCCCAGCGGATCGGTGGGGAAATCCAGGCCGCTCTGGAAGAGCAACAGCTTGATGGCCTCATACAGCGCCAGGACAAGGTTAACACCACAGACCGGATCCGTACAACTCATCCTTGCTGGGAAGTAGTCGAGGTAGAGGTAGAGTGTGCCGCCGACCAGCACGAGCAGCAGGGCAGTCAGCGGGAACCACGCCTGGCGCAGGATGCGGGCGTCATCGCGTAGGTTCGCCCAGATCAGCCGCCAGAGCGGGTGGTGACGCCGCCGCTCGCGCAGGCGCTCCAAGCGAACCTCATCCTCTGATGCGGCTGGCCGAGGGGGTGTGGGTTTAGGAACATTGGTCATACAATTGCAGATTGCGGATTGCGGATTGCGGATTGCGGCACTAAATCGAGAATCACTCGTTGCTTACCGCAACCAAGCGGGCCAGACGTTCGTTCGCGTGTCCAGAATCGATGCTGGCGCGGGCCATGACCAGGCCATCGGCCAGATTGTTGGCCCGGTCGCCGGCCACCAGGGCGGCGGCGGCATTGAGCAGCACCACATCACGACGCGGCCCGGTCTCTGCACCGCTGAGGATGGCGCGGATGATCGCCGCGTTGGTGGCCACATCGCCACCGCGTAGGGCGTCCTGGGGCGCACGGGCCAGCCCGAGATCTTCGGGTGCTACCGTCTGCACGGTAGGAATCTGGCCACCGCGCACATCGTAGATCAGGTTGGGGCCGCTCAGAGTCAGTTCGTCCACTCCACCGTCGCCATGCACCACCAGGGCGTGAATCGTATCGAGTCGGCTAAGGGCGCGGGCCAGTTTCTCGGCCAGGGCCGCACTGGCCACACCGAGAACCTGGTGACGGGCGCGGGCAGGATTGGTGAGCGGGCCGAGGATGTTGAAGGCGGTGCGGATGCCGATCTCACGGCGCACCGGCCCGGCAAAGCGCATCGCCGGGTGGAACTTCGGCGCGAACATAAAGCCGATCCTGGCCTCGCGCAGACAGCGTGCCACACCCTCGGCGTCGAGATCAATCTTCACGCCCAGACCTTCAAGTACATCGGCGCTACCGCAGATGCTTGACATAGCCCGATTGCCGTGTTTGGCCACGGTGAGGCCCGCACCCGCCGCGACAAAGGACGCCGCCGTGCTGATATTGAAGGTATGCGCCCCATCGCCACCGGTGCCACACGTATCAGCCACCGGGCCGTCCACATAGACGGGCGTAGCCTTTTGGCGCATCACCTCGGCCATGCCCGCGATCTCGGCGTCAGTCTCGCCCTTCAGATGCAGCGCCGTAAGGAAAGCACCCATCTGGGCCGGGGTGGCCGCGCCCGTCATAATCTCGTCCATCACCATCGCTGCCTCGGCCTGACTCAGGTCTCGCCCGCCAGCCACAGCGATAATCGCCTCGCGGATATTCACACCGAACCCTCCCCAATCCTTAAAATGAACTATTTCTTCTCCCCAAGTCCCTCGCGAATGATCCGCAATCCCTCCAAAATCCAGGGATCCTGATCCTCGCTGTAGCGGGTCCAATCTTGTGTGAGTGTCCTATCGGGCTGGACGCCGACGCCCTCCAGGTTCTGCCCGTTGCGGAGGCGAAAACCCTCCTGGGCGACCCAGAGTCGGGCACCGCCAGTCAGATCGTAGGCGTAGATCGTCTCGGTATTGCCGGCTGATGGTGTCCCGATAATGATGGCACCAGCCTCGTATTGGAGGATACCGGCCAGCAACTCGGCGTATGATGCGGTGCCGCCATCAATCAGCACTACCAGAGGGACTCCGCGCAAGTCGGGCGCATTATTTCCATCAATCTCTAGCGGCGCATCGCCCTGACGGCTAAAGAAATCGCCGACACGACCGCGCACAAAATGAGTGAGCAACTCCGTGAGTACCTTGCGCCAGCCGCCAGGGTTGCGTCGCAGGTCAATGATCAGTCCGTTTAGCGGCCCATCCTGGGTCATCGTGTCGAGAGATGCGGCGGCCAAGTCGGCCATATCGTTCACCCAGAGCGTTGTCACCTCTAGGTAGCCCACCCGACCGGGCAGTATGCGCGTCTCGGGCGTAATCTGGCCTTCCACCAGCCGACGAGTGATCACCATATCGCGGATTTCCTCGCCTGGGCGCACCACCGTCAGCCGCACCTTGCTCCCCTCTGGCCCCTGAATGTCGGCCTGCGTGTAGAAGACCCCATCCACGGCCACAATCCGGTCGCGTGCCCGCAGACCAGCCCGTTCGGCGGGGCTATCGGGAAAGACATGCTGGATCAGCAGTGAGTCGGGCAGGGGCAGGGCGATCACACCGATCCCCACCTGCTCATCGCGACCGCTGCTCAGCACATCCTCCTTCTTTGCCGCACTCGGTGCCAGCAGCCGCGAGTGGTTATCGTTAAGTTGCTGAATCATCGTGCCGAGCAGTCGGTAGAATTCTTCATCGCTCCTGGCCTGCGCGACGGATAACTCAAACTCCTCGCGCACCGCAGCCCAGTTCAGGCCACGAAAGTCGGCGTAGAGATAGTTCTTGTTCACCGTCGTCCAGACCTCGGCGAGGATCTGCTGGCGCGTTGACAGCGGGATGCTCGTGGGTGTCAGTTCTGCGGGAGGCGTCGTGAGAACAGGTGTCGCTGTGGGTGGTGACGAGGTAGGAGCCGGACTCACATCTTCTGGCGGGGCGGGGATGTCCGTTGTCGCTAAGACAACCGTAATTGGGGTGACTGTCGGACGCACCGAAATCTGCGCTGCCTGTGCACTACAGCCAGCCGCAAACATCACCACAGCCATCACAGCTGCGCTGCACACTGAGAATCGCCACAAAGCCCGAGAGTCTATCATTGTCCTACAGTCTATCACCGATTCAGTAACAGGGTGATAGGGAGATGTGCAGGACTCGTGCAACGTAGGACTCCACCCCCTCATTCGGTTGCAAAAGCCGCTGCCAGCACTTCGCCGGCCAGTCGCGCACCGGCACCGCTCCCCTCACCGCCGCTCTCGATCATCACGGCCACCGCGTAGCGCGGGCTATCGAGCGGGGCGATGGCGATAAACCAAGCGTGAGGTGGCGCATTCTGCACATGCTCGGCGGTGCCCGACTTCCCGCCTACGGCGATTCCTGGCACATACGAACTTACCACTTTGCCAAAGCCGTAGCGTGCCACCGCCGACATGTTTGCACGCATCGTCTTGGCAATATCAGCCGACATGGCCCGACGAATTGATCGCGCCGATTGCTCGACAATCAGGCCACCGTCGGGCCGGGTGATTTTTTGCACCAGATAAGGCCGCATCATCACGCCATCATTGGCGACGGCTGCGGTGATCAGCGCCATCGTGAGCGGGGTGGTGAGCAGTTGCCCCTGGCCGTAGCCGGTATCGGCCATGCCGCGTGGCTGGTTAAGAAACCCCGGCTCCACGTAGAGCAGGCTTGTTGCCGCCGGCAGGTCGCTAAACTCGCCATAGCTGGTCGGTGCCTTCTGCGGCGGATAAATGTCGAAATTGCGAGCCGTGTCGCCGAAAAGCTGAGGGCCAAGGCGCACCGCATACTGGGCGAAGGCCGTATTGCACGAGTAGGCAAAAACCTTCTCCAGGCTGGCCGGGTCGCCGGTGAGCGAGGCGAGACCGTCTACCGCATTCACCACCGGCGGTGCGCTCGGGTCGGGCTGGTACTCTTGCGGGCAGGTGATGGTATTGGGCTGAGCCGCGCCCTGGTGTTCGAGGGCTGCAATGGCCGTCAGGGTCTTAAAGGTCGATCCGGGCGGGTAGAGTCCCTGGGCAGGCCGGTTCAGCAGGGGTTGCCCCGCGCTGTCGGCGTTGATCTGCAGCCAGTAACCCTCAATGCGTGCGTTCTCCGCATCCCAATCCTGTGCGCTCGGATCGAAGCTCAGCCCACGCGGATCGAACCCTGGCTTTGAGACCATCGCCAGTACCGCGCCGCTGCGCGGATCAAGCACCACCACCGAGCCGGTTCGCTCGCCAAGGGCATTGGCCGCCTGAGCCTGAAGGTCGGCGTTGAGCGTCAGTTCCAGGTTGTTGCCGCGCTGCATGCCGCCGACAAACTGCTGCTGGATGCGCTGGATCTCGTTACCGCGCTCGCCGGTGAGGTAAGGCGCGTAGGTGGCCTCCAGTCCGCTCTGACCGTAGCGCGTGCTGAAGAAACCGAGGATATTGCTAAACGCCGCCGGGTCGTAGTTGTTGGCCAGGGGATAGGTGCGACGGGCGAACCCGCCCACTGCCTCGCTATCGGCCAGCACGGTGCCTTTCCGGTCAGTGATCCGGCCGCGTAGTACGCGCTGCGAGTTGAGGACAGGGCGCACATTGCTGGTGGTGCTGCCGTCCGCTCCCACGGCCACGTACTGGTAGATTGCGTCGGCCTGAACAAACTGCTGGCGTAGCAACTGGAGGCTCAGCAACCCGAACCCGATCAGCACCACCAAACCCAGGTTGTAGACGCTACGGGTGAGGCTGCGCGGGATGGGCGGCTGGCTAATCCACGCGATGATGCCGATCAGCGGTGCCGACAGCCACAGGCAGATCAGCCAGCGCACATCGGCATCAACGGGCTGGAAGATACCATAACCCAATAGTGCCAAGGTCACTGATGCAAGACCAGCGCGCAACAGGGAACGTCCCCCCATAAACTTTATATTTCTCTGTTGGCTTTGGCGTATCTGCCAGACAGCAACAAAAAGATCGCTACTCGATCGGCAGGGTGGCCCGCACCGTTACGCCGCCACTCTCAGACTCGAACACGCCCAACTGCCCGTCAAGCTCAGACAGCCGATAGCGCAACGCTCGCAGCGCGTGCATTCCTGGCCGCTCGTAGGTTCCATCGAGCAACCCGACACCATCATCCTGAACAGAGAGGGTCACAGCACGTGGCTCAAACGTAAGTGTGATCAGCACGGTATGGGCATGGGCGTGCTGAGAGACATTCAGGAGAGATTCCTGCGCGACACGCAGCAGCGTCCTGTGTTGGGCACTCGTCAGAGGTCGCACAACACCAACCGTTGCGACTCGTATCTCGACGCTACCTTGACGGCTAAAGCTCGTGGCAAGCTGGTCAACCGCCGTGGAGAAGAAGGTGAGGTTCTCGGCTGGTGCCGGATCAAAGATGGCGTGACGTGCTACGTCCGTGCGTGGGTTAGACTCCAGTCGGGTGGTTGTTCGTTGCTGCGCCCCACCTACACGATTCGTATCAGCAAATGCACTTATATGGAGCGTTGATTTCCCCATCGCATCTGCGGAGTCAGGATCACTGTTCGCCCCGGTCAGTTGCACATCGGCTTGCGTGTCACGCTGCTCGTTGCCCCTTAAAAAGTATCCCAGGGCGATCCAGCAACTCGCAAAGGCGGCTGGCACGATCACCCGCACCACCAGCAACGGGAAGTTCTCTGTTTCACCCGAGTTCAGCAGCATGCCAAGCAGATCGAACCCAATAAACCCGGTACTAGCGATAATTGCGCCGCCCCAACCGCCCAGGAGTGCGGGCAATATCAAGGCACCCAGGGCGTATGGCCAAAAAGGCAGCACCCCGCCACCGCTCATCCAGACAACGACCAACCCGACAAGCATATCGAGCAGCAACAGGAACGGCTGACGGCGTGCCAGACGCACGTAGCTCTGGGCTGTTGCCGTAATCGTCACATTAATGCCCGCCAGCAGCAACAGTATCCCCACGTCACGTGGCAGGCTCGTTGCAGCGTGGTCAGACAACATCAGCGCGATACCGGCGAGCGCCCACGCCAGCCAGCGGTAGCTGTAGAACGCGGTCTCGCTGTTCCATCGGGTGCGCCATTTGTCTGTCGAGAGCTTCACGAAGCGCCCTTTCACGGACGAGAAGCCAATGATCGAGGGACGACAAAATGCGATAGGCCCCTCTGGAGAACTGCTACAGTGTAGCAGAAAAAAGGTGCTACTGCAACCCTTTTAGATCACAAGGGTCGCATAGACAATGACGACAAACAGCCCTCCACCAAGCAGCACATACTCGAGAATCATACGGCGATGGAGATTACCCACTGCGTAATGTTGGAGCATACTCACTGCTACATAAAATGTCACTAAAAGCAGTGTTCCCGCCATCAAAAAAGTTGTTGCCCAATAATTCAGTGGCCATGTCGCCTCGGCCAACGCCAGACCCACCAACATAGCGGTGAGAATATCGCCAGGACGGGGCAGCCATGCCAGTAGTGCATAGGCCAGCAAAGTCGCCGTGATACCAATCAAGGTTGCCGAGTAGAGTGTGCGGTATCGCGTGTAGTAGACGGCACTGAAACATCCAAAGGCGAGCAAGTAGGCAACGACCTGGAGCAGTATTTGTGCCGTCCGACTCACCTGCGGTCGGCGATCCAGGGCAAAATGCTGTCCCAATAGCACTGCCAGAAGCGAGCCGCCTGCTGTGATGAGGGCTAGGACAAATGCCGTCCCCTGGAGCGATCCGCTGAACAAACGAAAGAAAGCGAACGAGCCGACAACGCTGAACGAGGGCAGTATCCAAAAGGTTGGTGCAACCTCAAATCGTGTAAACCCCAGGTTAATGACCGGGAGCGAGCGTGCATGGATTTGCGGGTGTAACCGGGCCAGCAAATCAGATCCTGCACAGGTGATCACCACGAGTGAGGCAATCAGAAACCACGAGAGCGTGATCGTCGGCAGATCGCCACCGAGGACGATTCGCAGCGTGTTCGGGTTGCCATCAACCAAGAAGATCACCGCGAGGCCAAACAGGATGACGAAGACGAGCGAGACGATCCGGTCATAGCGAGGTACGGGTGATGACGGTATCATATCCTAGCTTTCCTCGCGTCGCTGAAGCAACTCTGCACTCTGGCGCTGCACATAGAGCGGTGGCACCGCGTAGAGCGCCCGATCTAGATCCGACACCCTCGGATCAACCTCACCGAGGGACCAGCGACCATCCTGCTTAATAATCTGCGTGCCAAACCGTTGCGGATGGCCGCTCTTCACAAGCCAACGATCCCACGACATCGCCCGCAATGTCCACGCCCGCTCCTCACCCAGTTCGGTGGCCCGCCGCGCAAGCATACGGGCCATGCTGTAGTGGCCCTGGGTCTCGCCGCACAGCATCACCCACGCCGCGTGGAAGTGATCGCGGCCATCGCGGATCAGCCCTTCGCTATACATATCAATCACCCGTTGGCAGCGTCGTCGTGCCCCGGCCATATCTATTGATCCGGTCTGTGCCTCTATTGCCTCTCGGGCAAGGCGAGCAAGCTCTTCGCTCGGTCTCTCGGGTTCTGGGAGGAGGGCATCTTCGTCATCCATATCTGTACCAAACTTTCTTCCAAGGGATGACACTAGTATTTTAGTGTACCACAGCGCGCTGCGGGCACATCTCGCGTGCGCTGATTTCCAAACATGGCCGACAGAAGGTGTGCAGTTTGGAATCGGCCCATACCCGATTCCCGTATACCGTCAACCTGCGGTCGGATCGTCCGCACCGTTCACAGCGTCTCCCGGCCCGCCAAAATGCCAGCGTATAGCGGGGCCACCAGATGTAGTCGAGTACCATATGCAGCGTCAGGCCGATGGACACGGGACGCAGGGCCGGATGACGGGCCGTGGCGACCCACAGCGGCAGAAGCAGTAACGGGTTGTGGAGCCACGAGCGTAGAGGAGCATAGCGCGGGCGCGTATCGCCGACGATCCCAACCTTGTGGCGGTAGCGGTCATAGGCCAGGGCACCCGTCACGCTCCAGTCGCCGGTCTGGAGCGTATAGATGACAAGGTGGTCTACATCAATCAGCGTACCGCTCAACAGCACTGCCACCGCCTGTAAAGGGGAGCGCGGGTAGAGCATGATCCCGATCAGCCCAGAGGCGAGTGCATGTGTCCGAAAGCGCATATGTTTATGGAGTGACGCAGCCTATTCGTTGCCCAGAAAAACTGGTTCGTGTCCGTCATACCGCTCAGTGTACCACAGCGCATAAGGCGACTGAAGTCGCCACGGTTGACACGCCGGGATGGGCCTGCTATACTCCGCGCAACTTTAGAGTAGCGACGTTGAGCAGGACAAGTACGCGCAACACGGTACCCAGCGAGCCGACACTATGGTGTAAGGTCGGCGTACACGGCGGCGCGGAATGGCCCTGGGAGTCGCGGAGGCGAACAGGTTTTAGGTTTTAGATTTTAGATTTTGGATTGTTGAGTTCCAGAACTCGGAAATCTAAAATCCAAAATCCGAAATCCAAAATCGCAGTAGCCTCTGCCGGAGACGCCACCGTTATCAGGGCGATGGGTATAGAGCGGCGTTGCCGACAGTACCCGTGAAGTGCGCCGCGCCCGCGAGGGCTGGCGAACGAGAGTGGCACCACGAGTTTTCTCGCCTCTCGGCCCGTACCGGGTCGGGGGTTTTTTTGTTGTTTGGCCGCATATTGTCGTGAAGAGAGGAACCAAGGATGTCCACCGTCAAGTATGTCCTTAGCGAAGACCGCATGCCTACCCACTGGTACAATCTCGCCGCCGACCTGCCGACGCCCCTGGCCCCGCCGCTGCACCCCGGCACCGGCCAACCCCTCGGCCTTTCAGACCTTACGCCGCTCTTCCCGATGGCTCTGATTATGCAGGAGGTTAGCACCGAGCGCAGCATCGAGATTCCCGATGAGGTGCAGCAGATCTACCGGCAGTGGCGACCATCCCCGCTCCACCGCGCCCGGCGGCTGGAGGCGGCCCTCGATACCCCTGCCAAGATCTATTACAAGAACGAGGGTGTCAGCCCGGCCGGTAGCCACAAGCCGAATACCGCTATAGCTCAGGCATACTATAACAAGCAGCAGGGCGTGAAGCGCCTCGTCACCGAGACAGGCGCGGGCCAGTGGGGTTCGTCCCTCGCCTTCGCCGGTGCCCTCTTCGGCCTTGAGGTCAAGATCTACATGGTGAAGGTGAGCTATCACCAGAAGCCCTACCGCCGGGCGCTGATGGAGGTCTATGGCGCAAGCGTGGTGGCTAGCCCCAGCAACGAGACGGTCTGCGGGCGGGCAATCCTGGCCGAACACCCGGATAGCACCGGCAGCCTGGGCATCGCAATTAGCGAGGCGGTGGAGATGGCCGCCCAGCGCGAGGATACCAAGTACGCTCTGGGCAGCGTCCTCAACCACGTCATGCTGCACCAGACGGTGATCGGCCAGGAGGCGCTGGCCCAGATGGAGATGGCCGGTGATTATCCGGACGTGATCATCGCCTGCACAGGCGGCGGATCAAACTTCGCCGGTCTCACCTTCCCCTTTATTGGCGCGAAGTTGCGCGGCGAACGTGATGTGCGTGTGCTGGCGGTTGAACCCGCTGCCTGTCCCTCGCTCACCAAGGGCACATTCGCCTACGACTTCGGCGATACCGCGCACCTTGCGCCGATCACCAAGATGCACACGTTGGGCAGCACCTTCATGCCTTCGGGTATCCACGCCGGTGGCCTGCGCTACCACGGCATGGGGCCGATGGTGAGCCACCTGTTGGATCTGGGCAAGATCGAGGCGACGGCCATTCAGCAGCTTGAAACCTTCGCCGCTGGACTCCAGTTTGCCCGCACCGAGGGCATCCTGCCCGCCCCCGAGTCGAATCACGCGGTGGCCGGGGCCATCCGCGAGGCGCTGCGCTGCAAGGAGGAAGGCAAGAGCGAGACGATCTTGTTCAACCTGAGCGGCCACGGCCACTTCGATATGACAGCGTACACGGACTACATGACCGGGCAGCTTCGGGATTTTGAATACTCGGCAGAGGACGTGGCGGCGGCCCTGGCGGGATTGCCGAGCGTCGGATAATGATCCCCGTAGGGGCGCGTCGCGACGCGCCCCTACCATGTCACCTGCACCTGAACAATTGGCCCTGTGGCCGGCACGACCACATACTGGCTCAGCCCGATCTGCTCAACCTGTGGGGCGACGGGCTGGCCGTTGAGGATGACGCGGGAGACCTGGCGGACGGCGGGGGGTAGCAGGATGCGCAGGCGCATGTTCTCCCCGCTGCCGGTAGCCTCCAGCGTCATCGTCTGAGGATCGTCTTGCTTGATCGCCGGGGTGTAGGTCCAGCGGTAAGCTGCATAGCCGCCGGTGGCCGCGTAACGAGCGACGGCATAGGCCGCGCCCACCGGGTCGCGTGGCGAGGCTGCCCAGCGCGGGCTGATCGTCGCGCTGCTGAAGTTCACCCCGCTATCTTCGATCCCGGCTGCGCCCTCAATCAGTGCGCCAAACATGGCGCTGGATCCCCAGCCATCGGTGGGCAGGTATTCGTGAACCGGGGCGATCCCGCCAGTGGGGTAGTACCAGAGGTAGCTGGCGTTGGTGCGGCGCAGCAGGTCGGCGTAACGCTCAAGGATGTCGAATCCGTAGTCCTCGTAGCCGTAGCGGAAGGCTCCGCGAGCCAACTCACCACCCACCAGGGGCATCACCCCGCCGTTGACATATTCGCCGGGCCGCTCGCCCAGCCGCCCGTTCAGCCCGAAGGCTCCCGCCGGGAAGGGCGGATCAATGCTCCACCACTCGGCAAAAGAGACCCGGCCCTTAGCCTGGAGCCGACGCAGGTATTCGCCCACAATCGCCCGACCCTGCTCGGTCGTCAGTACGCCCCGGTTGAGGGCTAGGGCGTTGGAGAGGCTCAGTTGCGTGGCTTCGTCTACGCCGGGAACCGTGAATGGCACCAGTTTGACGTGGTGGGTGTAGAAGGTGCCATTCCAGCTCAGAGCGTTCAGCCGACGCATAATGTCGTCGGCCAGGGCACGCCGGTTGTAGGCGCTCTCCCAGAGCCCGGCCTGCTGCTCCAGTGTCGAAAGCGAGCGCAGCGCCTGGGCCAGACCGGTGTTATCGCCGTGGAAGATGCCCCACTTAGTCTGGTCATCAATCCAGTGGCGCGGGGCCGGATTGCCGTTGCTGGGGTTAGTCGTGGTCGGGCCATACTCGAAGTCCCAGGTGTCAATCGTGAAGGGACGCTTCACCAAACCCCGCGTTGGCTCCCAGCGCAGCGGGCTGGTCAGCGTATAGCTCATCGCCTTCTGCGCCGAAGGCAGCAGCTTCAGCATCCAGGCCGTGTCGCCAGTGATCTGCCACGTCTCGTAGATCAACTGGACATAGAGGAACTCCACATCGGCCTCGACCGGGGTACGGAAGGCGGGAATGGCCCACTCCGGGCGGGCCAGGAAATCGGGCAGGCTTCCGTCGGGCAACTGGGCGCGGGCAAACGCCTCGGGCAGACTGCGCAGATCCGGCTCGAAGTAGCGAAATGCCCGGTTCTGGTAGTAGTGATCACGCAGCCAGAGCAACGGGCTATCGGGCGAGCGGTAGCCGGAAACCTGGGTACCGTCCAGCTTGTAGCTCAGCCGGTCGTTGGCCATAAAACCACGCACCCGGTCGTAGAGCGTATCGAAGGCGGAGACGCCGGTCTGCACGGTGGTCGTGGCATCAAGGGTATAGATCGGACTGGCGCAGACCTGGGTACCATTCACGAAGAGCGCGCCCCAGTGCTGGCCAAGACCTCCACGCGGCTGCACCTGCACCGCGCCGTAGCCGCCGTCTAGGGCGAGGTCAAACGCCCCGACGGTGCGCCCAGCCGGGTCGAAGATCAGCAACTGGGCCGGGCCGCTGTAGCCAACTACATTGACATACACCAGGGCCGGGGTAAGCGGGACCACCACCGGACGCTCGCTGGTGAACGAGGCGATGACCTCGGCATGGGCCGGGACGTTCGGGAGCAGGGCTGCGAACATGAGTACGAGCAGAATCAGCAGGATGCGACGAGGCATAAAGGTTTGTGTTTTTTAGACAAGGTTTCAGGTGTGAGGTTTCAGGTTTCAGATCGAGCGCATCAAGGTGCCACATTCTGGCCTGAACTGTAAAGCACCCACGAACCATGTCTTAGCGGGATAACGTGGCCCGAGTATAACACGGGGACAAAAGGAGTAACACATGACCACACCAAGGCGCGCCCGCGTCTTCTCAGGCATCCAGCCCTCGGGGATGCTGCATATTGGCAACTACCTGGGCGCGATCCAGCAGTGGGTCGCCGGACAGGGCGAAAAGACCAACTTTATCTGCATCGTTGACCTGCACGCGATCACGGTGCCGCAGGAGCCAGCCGCCCTGCGCCGCCAGATCCGCGAACTGGCCGCACTGCTGATCGCCGCCGGGATCGATCCGCAGCAAACCACCCTGTTTGTGCAAAGCCACGTGCGCGCCCACGCCGAGGGCTGCTGGCTGCTCAACTGCGTCACGCCGCTGGGCTGGTTGGAGCGCATGACCCAATACAAGATGAAGGCCCAGAAGCAGGAGAGTATCCTCACCGGCTTGCTCGATTACCCGATCCTCCAGGCAGCCGACATTCTGCTCTACGATACGGATGAGGTGCCGGTTGGCGAGGATCAGAAGCAGCATGTTGAGCTGACTCGCGATATTGCCCAGCGCTTCAACGGTCTGTACGGCGAGACGTTTGTAGTGCCTAAGCCGGTAATCCGCGAGAGCGGTGCACGAGTGATGGCCCTAAACGATCCGACCGCCAAAATGAGCAAGAGTGACTTTACACGTGGCCACGCTATCCGGGTCAATGATTCTCCTGACGAGATCCGCTGGGTGATCAAGCGCGCCGTCACGGACGCCCTCGCCAGCATCGGCTTTAGCAACGACCCGGCCCGCGCCGGGGTGAACAACCTGCTCCAGATCTACGAACTGTTTACCGGCCAGAGCCGCGAGTCCATCGAGTCCCACTTTGCGGGCAAGGGCTACGGCGCGCTGAAGGCTGATGTGACCGAGGCGGTGATCGAGGGTCTGCGGCCCATCCGCGAGCGCTTCGAGCGGCTGATCGCCGACCCCGCCGAGATTGATCGCATCCTGTCCATCGGCGCATCCCAGGCCCGCGCCGTCGCCGACCCCAAGGTGCGTGTGGTGATGGATCGGATGGGATTTGTGTTACCGGCGTAGGGGCGGCTCGCGAGCCGCCCAATAAATTTTGTGTTACCGGCGTAGGGGC